>NZ_CALIII010000400.1 GCF_938018145.1 uncultured Campylobacter sp. | reverse complement strand
TTATTCATGAGCGTCCTTTAAAAATATAAATGAAAAATTTCAAACTGTATGTACCAGATCACGACCGATACGATATAGCCGGCAACCACGGTCCAAGCGTATTTCATATGCGCGCCGAAGGTATAGATGCCTTTTAGTTTACCCATGACGCCAACGCCTGCTGCAGAACCGAAGCTAATCATCGAGCCGCCGATACCGGCAGTCAAGGTAACTAGCAGCCACTGGCTTAAATTTTCGCCCGCATCAGCACCCATCATAGGATTTGCTTTTAGCACGGCAGACATAACAGGAACGTTATCCACGATAGCAGATAGGAAGCCGACGCCGATATTTACAGCAGTGGCGCCGAATTTATCATAAAGCGAAACGGCGTAGTTTAAAAATCCGACGAAGTGCAGCGCACCGACGGCAGCAAGGATACCGAAGAAAAAGAAAAGCGTGTTGTTTTCGATCTTTGACATATAGTGAAAGACGTGCATAGGCTCTTCGTTTTTATTAGTTTTTTTGTAGATGTAGGTGTAGATGCTAAGAAGCGAGAAGCCAAACATCATGCCCCACATCGCAGGCAAGTGGAAAAGCTGGTGCATCATAACGGCCGAAAATATCGTAAATGCGCCAAGACCGATAACGACTTTACCGCCTTTTTTGATGCTTACTTTCGGCTCTGTCGCAGGGTCAAAATGCGGACTGCCCGCAGGTACGATGCGCGCTAGCAAGAAAGCTGTAACTAGCCAGCCGATAAATGAAGCCGGGAAAAGCGCGAAAAAGTCGATAAATGGCGCTTTACCCGCAGCCCACGCCATCAGAGTCGTGATATCGCCGAACGGACTCCATGCGCCGCCTGCGTTTGCGGCTACGACGATGTTTATCGCGCCTGCGACTAGGAAATTCGTATTATTTCTATCTATCGTTAAAAGCACAGTGGAGAGGATGAGAGCGGTGGTTAGGTTATCGGCAACGGGGCTAATGAAAAACGCCAAAACGCCCGTTAGCCAAAAGAGTCTTTTATACGTGTAGCCTTTTGAGACGAGGTTGTATTTTAGCGCGTTAAACACGTCACGCTCGATGAGCGCCTCGATATATGTCATCGCGACCATGAGGAAAAATACGATCTGCGAAATCTCTAAAATCAGGTGATTTACCTCATTTTGCAGCGAATGCACGTCTAGGCCGTTTGCCAGCATATAAAAGCCGATGAGCAAGAACATAAAAGTGCCGATAAATATGGCCGGCTTAGCCTTATCGATGTGAAAATTTTCCTCCGTAGCGATGAAAAAATATCCCACGACGAAAATGATGAGGCTCGCGATACCGACCCACGTAGTCGTTAAATTTAAAGCCTCGCCCGCAGCGTCGCCGCTACCGAAGGCCAAAGCGAAAAACAGACTCAAAAGTCCGACGATCTTCATTTGTTCTCCTTGATTTATAGTTTATTTATCTTTTCGGTTTTGCTGTTTGAGGGCTCAGACGGCACTTCGTAGAACGGATCGCCCTTGTGACCGCAACCTGCTATAAAAATTAACAAAAAAAATGCTAAAATCGCCTTATGAAAGACGCTAAGACTATTATTCGACATATTGTTGATAATCCTTTTTATAAAGAGTTAAAAAACCGTAGCGAATGCGGGGAATTTTTACAGCTTTTAAGCCTAAATCATCGCAGGCTCATCGCCTTTTGCTACGAGAAAAACGGCATTTTGTTTTTCGCCCTGTTTCATCCGCTAGGACTTCAGGAATTAAAAAGCGATAGTAGTATAAAAATGTTAAAAGGCTTATTAAAAATCTATTCTAGCGTAAATTTTGACGGCAGGCTCGCTCGCGTGACGGACGTTAAATTTTTTGTGACAAAGCATTTAAAATTTAAAAAAGCGACTGACCCATACGAAAAAAAGCGAATTTTTACCTACGCCGAGCCTGCTAAAGGCGAGTTTATAAATTTAGCCAAAAGCGAGCGGATTTTTGAGGGATTTGAAAAAATCCGCCTTGCCATAAAGCAAAATTTAGCCAAAGAATCAAGCGGGGCGCGATGAATCAAATTTGGTCAAATTTAACCCCAAACGGCAAAAGCTCAAATTTACCGACGGGAGCTAAATTTTGCTAATCGACGAGATCCGCTCGCTGCCAGCCCAGCCCGGCGTTTATCAGTATTTCGACAAGGCCGGCAAGCTTCTTTACGTCGGCAAGGCTAAAATTTTAAAAAACCGCGTCAAAAGCTACTTTTCATTTACGCCCGCGCTCGCCCCCTCGCCCAAGGTCAGCCCGCGCATCCACAAGATGATCAGCGAGGCCGTGCACCTCGAGTATATCGTCACTCCCAGCGAAGCCGACGCGCTGATACTGGAAAACTCCTTCATCAAGCAGCTAAGGCCCAAATACAACATCTTGCTGCGCGACGACAAGACCTATCCATACATCTACGTAAATTTGGACGAGGATTTCCCGCGCTTTGAGATCACGCGCAAGATCGTCCGAGGCAAAAACGTCAAGTATTTTGGCCCGTATTTTCGCGGCGCGCGCGAGCTTTTGGATGCGCTAAGGCTGAGCTTTAAACTCGTGCAAAGCAAAAGCGCGCTCAAAGCCACGGGCGCATATCTGCCCTATCAGATCGGCTACTCGGAGGCCCCTCTCATCAGCAAAATTTCGCCCGCAGACTACGCCAAGGTCGTAGAGGGCGCGATCGCGGCGCTAAATAATCCTCTTTCTATGCTGCCAAAGCTCGTAAATTTGATGAACAAATACGCCCAAAACGAAAACTACGAGCAAGCCGCCCTCGTGCGCGATAAGATCAACGCTATCAAGGATCTAGACGTCAAAATCGAGGTCGATCTAGCTAAGCTCGAGGACTTTGAGGTTTTTGCCGTGGGCGCGGAGCAAAATTTGCTTTGCGCGGTGCGTTTTAGCGTGCACGGCGGCAAAATCAGCGGCGTGTATCAAAATATCACGAACGCCAAAATGAGCTCGCAAGGCGATCTAAACGACGCGTACAAGCAAATCGTTTTAGAGAGCTTTCCGGCTGGCGCGCCCGTCGTGAGCGCGAAAATTTACACGCTAGAAGCCTTTGAGGACGCAAGTCTAGTAGAAGAGATCTTGAGCGCTCGCCACGGCCGTAAATTTAGCATCTCCGTGCCTAAAATCGGCGAGAAAAAACGCATCTGCGAGATGGCGCTAACAAACGCGCAGGTCTTTATCCAAAAATACCTAAAAACCCACGACGACGCGTTTTTGGACGAGCTAAAAGAGTATTTCGGCCTAGCCTGCGCGCCGTATGCCATCGAGATCTTTGACAACTCGCACATGTTCGGTGCGGCCGCGGTCGGCGCGATGGTGCGCTTTGAGCACGGAAACTTCTCCAAAGAGCACTACCGCCACATGCACCTCTCTCACGCAAACGACTACGATCAGATGCGCCAGATGCTAACAGAGCGCGCTTTGCGGTTTGACAAGCTTAGCCCGCCCGATCTGTGGCTCATCGACGGCGGTCAGGCGCTACTAGACCTCGCCTCGGACATCATCGCTAGCAGCGGCGCAAACGTCGATATACTCGCCA
>NZ_CALIII010000399.1 GCF_938018145.1 uncultured Campylobacter sp. | reverse complement strand
TTTTAGCGCTTGACGAGTGCGGAAATAAAAAAATAGACAAATTTATCCTCGAGCCATTTGGTAAAAACACCGCCGCGGCGATCACGTTTGCAGCGCTTTGCTGCGATGAGGACGAAATTTTGCTCGTCACTCCGAGCGATCATTTGATCGAGGAGGAGGCCGAATACAAAAAGGCTCTTTTGATCGCGCAAAGCTATGCAAACCAGGGCTTTTTGGTGACGTTTGGCATAAAACCTAACGAACCAAACACGGGCTACGGCTACATCAAGGCCGATAAAAACGGCGACGTAGAGCGATTTATCGAAAAGCCAAATTTTGAAACCGCGACGAAATTTATAAAAGAGGGCGGGTATTATTTTAACAGCGGTATGTTTTGCTTTAAGGCGGGCGTGTTTTTAAGCGAGATGAAAAAGTACGCGCCAAGTATCATAAAAGACGTGACGGCGGCGATAGAGGGCTCGGCAAACGAGCCTTGCCTGCTAAAAATAAGTCCGAATTTTATGGATAAGATCGAGGATATCAGTATCGACTACGCCTTAATGCAAAAAAGCTTAAATATCAAAATGGTGCCGCTGGATGCTGGCTGGAGCGATATGGGTAGCTTTGACGAGCTGAGTAAAAAGATAAAAAACGAGGGCGAGTCGCTGCAAATCGGCGCGAGCGAAAATTTCATCCTAACTAAAAAACCGACCGCACTAGTAGACGTGCAAAATTTGCTCGTAGTAGACACCAAAGACGCGCTTTTGATCGCTAAAAAAGGCAGCTCGCAAAAGGTAAAAGAGGTTTATAAGCACTTTTCAAATTCATTGCCTGAAATTTGCGAAACGCACACGAGCGTGTACCGTCCGTGGGGTAGCTACGAGGTGCTAGGCGAGGGCAGCGGCTACAAAATGAAAAAGATAGTCGTTAAGCCCGGTAAAAGACTGAGCTTGCAAAAGCACTTTAAGCGAAACGAGCACTGGGTCGTCGTAGAGGGCGAGGCGCTAGTAACCATAGATGATAGTGAGATGCAGATAAAACGAAACGAGTCTATATATATAAAAAAAGGACAGACTCACCGTCTGGAAAACACTACAAACTCCGATCTCATCGTCATAGAAGTACAAACGGGCGAGTATCTGGGCGAGGATGATATAGTGCGCATCAGCGACGACTACGATAGAAAGTAATGGTGAACGGATGAAAAAAGCTCTGGTTTGCGACTGGCTAGAAACCTATGCCGGAGCTGAGCGTTGCGTGCAGAGCTTTACGGATATTTGGGATGATTTTGAGGTTTTTAGCCTTGTTGATTACCTTAAATTCGACGATAGGCAAAAGATTTTAAAAGGTAAATTCGCTCGCACCGGTTTTATTCAAAATTTACCGTTTGCAAAGAGCAAATTTAGGAGCTATCTGCCGCTTTTTTCGCTAGCGATAGAGCAGTTTGATCTGAGCGAATTTGACGTCGTGCTGTCTAGTTCGCACGCCGTAGCAAAGGGCGCTCTGACGCATTCAAACCAGCTTCATATAAGCTACGTACACACGCCGATGCGCTATGCTTGGGATATGTATTTTGACTATTTACGCCAAAACGGACTAGAATGCGGACTAAAAGCGGCGTTAGCTAGATATTTTTTATATAAAATTCGCCTGTGGGATATCGCCGCGGCAAACAGAGCCGACATTTACGTCGCAAACTCAAATTTTATTGCGCGCCGCATACGTAAAATTTACGGCAAAGATGCCGCTGTGATCTACCCGCCTGTCGATACTGCAAATTTTAAATTAAACGAAAATAAAGAGGACTTTTACGTCACGGTTTCAAGGATGGTGCCTTATAAAAAGATCGATTTAATCGTGCGCGCCTTTAACGAAAGCGGCAAAAAGCTAGTCGTAGTGGGTGACGGCGAGCAGATGAATGAGATCAGAAATATCGCCAAAAGTAATATTGAAATTTTAGGCTTCAGGGGTGCGCGCGAGACTGCAGAGCTGATGAGTAGGGCAAAAGCCTTCGTTTTTGCTGCCGTGGAGGATTTTGGTATAGCGCCCGTGGAAGCTCAGGCCTGCGGTACGCCCGTCATCTGCCTAGGTAAGGGCGGTGCGAAAGAGAGCGTGATAGACGGCGTCACGGGCGTTTATTTTAGCGAGCAAAGCGAAGCTAGCCTAAACGAAGCGGTGGTAAAATTTGAAAAAAATAGCGACAAATTTGATCCGCAAGCGATCAGACAAAATGCGCTAAAATTTTCAAAAGAGCGCTTTGAGTACGAGATAAAGGGGCTTGTAGAGAAAAGCTACGAGAGATTTTTGGAGGGCAAGCTATGAATCTGCGTTCTAGGGTTTTGCTAAAAGCCGTGATTGACTATGTTCTTGTTATCACTACTGCGCCACTTTGGCTCACGGTTGCTGCCATTATAGCCGCAGTCGTAAAGATAAACGAACCAAATGAAAGCGTATTTTTTAAGCAAAAGCGAATAGGGCGCTTCGGCAAGCCGTTTAGCTGCTATAAATTTAGATCTATGCATAAAAATTGGCGTAAAATTTTAGACGATTATCTCGAGCAAAATCCCGCAGAGGTCGAGCATTTTGCCAAATTTCACAAATACGAATTTGATCCGCGCATAACAAAAGTCGGCGGGTTTATCAGACGCACTTCGCTTGATGAGATACCTCAGCTTATTAATGTTCTTAGGCTTGAAATGAGCCTGGTGGGACCGCGTCCGTATATGTTTTGCGAAAAAAGGAAAATCGGCAAAAATTTAGGTAAGATAACAAGGGTAAGGCCGGGACTTACCGGGCTTTGGCAGGTAAGCGGCAGGCATGAAATCGCCTTT
>NZ_CALIII010000398.1 GCF_938018145.1 uncultured Campylobacter sp. | reverse complement strand
CCTTTCAAATGGCGCCGGTGTACTCGATCCTAAAATTTGCAAGGCGCTAAAGGGGCTTGATATCGTCAAATTTAGCCTTGATAGCGCGGTGCAAAAGACCTTTGCTAGGATAGATCGCTCGGGCGAAAAAATTGGCGTCGGCGAGCTAGTGGCTGCGATAGCTAAATTTAGGCGAGAATTTAAAGGCGAGCTAGTGCTTGAAATCCTGGTCGTAAAGGGGTTAAACGATACGAAGGTGGAATTTGAGGCGCTAAATGCGGCGCTAAATCAAATTTCACCAGCCCGCGTAGATATAAGCACTATCGACCGCCCTCCCGCATATCCGGTTAAGGGCGTGAGCCAGGAGCTCTTGCGTGAGCTTGCGCAGCAAATTTCCGGCGTACCGTGCGTCATAGCGTCGGCAAAATACGGCGATGAAAAATTCGCACTTAGCAAAGAGGAGCTACTTGAGCTAGTAAAACGCCGCCCGCAAAGCGAAAACGACGTGATAAATAGCTTCTCTGAAAGCTCGAAGCAAAATTTGCAGGAGCTTTTAGTGGATGGAAAGATAAAAATAGTAGATGCGGCGGGGGCTAAATTTTACCGACTTGCGTGATTTTTGCGAGGGAAATTTACCTTTTTACCAGCTAAATTTTTGTCATCAGTAAATTTAAGCTAAATTTAATTGACAAACGATGCGTTTTTGCCTATAATACGACTTCTTTTAAAACATTCCGGATTAGCTCAGCGGTAGAGTAGTCGGCTGTTAACCGATTGGTCGCTGGTTCGAATCCAGCATCCGGAGCCATTTACTTATAAAAATCCCTTTTAAACCCCGATTTTAACGACGTTTTAAGAACTTTAAGTTTTCTTAGTTTTATAAAATTTGTTCCCTATTTGTTCCCGAAATTTTTTAATATTCCAATTTCTTACCAAGCTTTCTAAGTTAATCTAAGATACCTTATTTTTGTTTTTAAAAACAGGAAAACAATTTTTCATTCTCAATTACTCTAAAATACCCTAGAGAACCATAGGGTATTAAAAATTTTTCGAAAATTACTTAAAAATCATTCAAAAATGTAAAAGTAAACAAAAAGTTGCTGTAATTAGTTATGTAAGAACTAAGCAAAAGGAGAAAAATAATATGCTTAATGAATTATATAACGACCTAGAGTACAAAACGCTTCTTGGGCACATATCTAGCCAATATAAAGGAAAGGTGGTTTTAGACAGAAAGCAAACCGCAGCGGTTCTTGGTATTGGTATATCCACTCTTGATCTTCGTATATCGCAGGGCAGGGATATTCCACGTTATATCAAAATGGGAGATGCAAAGAATTCTCGCATAGCGTTTGCGATAACGGACATTGCGACTTATATTTTTCAAAAAAGGGTTAAAACATGCTCTTAATTTCTATAGTAGATAATAAAGAAAAGGATCAAAAATGAGTAATGCCCTTCAAATAGGCGGACACAGCCTAGTTCTTTGTGTAAGAAGCGAATTCTTGACGCTCAAAAAGGCTATTATAAGGTATGAGCACAATGTTAGAGAGGTTAAGCACGCCTCTAAGATCGGATATCTTAGGGGTAACAGCCGAAATAATAGATACATAGTGCTTAGCGAGTATAACAACAACGGCCACATGCGAGAGATCGCAGCCGGAGATAAAGAATTTAATGATAAGAAATACATAAAAGCGCTTTTGAGGGAATATCACGAAAATATGAAAGCCGACTACGAAGCCCAAACTAAAATTGATAAAAACGGCAAGGCGGTAAAGAATCGTTGGCGTGAAAATATGGTCGGGTTTTCTGAAATAGTCATAAGTTTCGGTACCGATCGGAATAAAGAGCCCAAAGAAGGTTTAAGCCAAACCGAGACAAATTTTATCAACGTTCAGGTTTCGCTTGACAGAGTCCTTAAATTTGCGAGATCATACTGTGCAAAATACGGCGTAAAGTGTTTATTGATTAGCGAGCACAACGACGAAAAGACTAAACATTATCAGCTTATTTTTACGAATTACCAATTTGAAAATCACAAAAACCTTAGATTTGACGGCAAGGGCGAAACGCTAAAATTCGGTAGAAGCATGCAAGAAATGGGCGGTATAGCATTTGACGGCGTCGCTCTAAGAGGCGAAATAGGCAGCAAGGCAAGACATAAAAATTTAAAACAAATGCACAAAGATGAAAAAGAGTTTAACGACAAGCAAGAGCTAAAAAAGAAAATAAAGCAACTCCTAGTTAAGGAAGTGAAGAAATATACAAAAAAGGAAAAACCTATGTTCAGTAAAGAATATTTTAGAATAGAAGCCCAGGACAACAAAGCTTTCGTAGAAGATCTTGCAAATTTGGTATTAGAGCAAATGCAAAATAAGATAAGCATAATTACCGACGGCGAACTAAAACAAACGGTCGAGGAATTAACCAGGCAACTTTTAAATAAAGGCGAAGTAATAGCAAAAAATAGTCAACTAGAGCAATCTAGTGAAGAGCTAATCCAAGAGAATAAAAAGCTAAAAGAGATAAACGCAAATCTAAATAATCAAGATGAAATTATAAAAGATAGAAATTTGCAAATAAGCAACCTCTCGGCCGACCTAATCCAAAAAGAAGATGAAAACAATAAACTACAAAATCAAATAAAAAGCTTTGAAGCAGATAAAGAAAAAATAGACGAATTAAAACAAAAAGCAAGTCAAAGCAACATACTAAAAAGTGAGCTTGAAAAGGTCAATCAAGACCTAGAATATAAAGAAAAAACAAATCAGTCTTTGAAACAAAGAAACGAAGAACTGGAGGTATCGCTAAGTAATGAGAATGCCTTAAAGGAAGACAACGATAGCAAACGACTACAAATCGTTAAACTACAAACTTCTATAAATGGCAAAGATCAAAGAATATCCGAGCTGGAAGGAGAAGTAAAAGTTAAAGACAAAACGATAGAAAATTTACAGGATAAGTTAACTGTATTAGAAAACTTTAAAACGAAGGTTATTAGTTTTATCTTAAAAATAAGCAATTTAATACCGAATTTTAGTAGGTTGCTAGATGACGAACCAAATGAAATAAAGGATGAAATAAAAAGTAAAATAGCCGGCAAAGATGGTATGGGGATAGGCTTTTAGTTGGATTGGTTTTTGATTTCGAATATAAAGTTACCAAAATTTTTAGTCAGCATATTTAATAAGCTTCTTTTTTGCCAACATATACCAAGTTATATAATGTGCGAGCTGGTTACACCAAATCTGAGCATATGCCTAGATCTTTTTTGTGCTTTGGTGATGCGGGCGAATTTTGTCAAAAGTTCTTAAAATATAAAAATTTATCCCCTAAACGTCAAAATATTCTTGATAACACCTATCCATTTAAATATAATCTAACTAAAAAATTAAAGGATAAATTTGCTTTACAGGTCGCTAACTGTGCTTAGCCTTTGCATCGCGCAGTTTATTTGCATCGGATTTTTCGGCGAGGGGCTCGTTAGCATCCTGCGTCAAGACGGTTTTAGTTTAGAGCGCGTCGGCGCGCTTAGAGGGCTTGGACTTTTCGCAGTTTTGGCTTTTTTGTGGTCGCCGTTTATCGACGCTATAGCGCTAAAAATAGGCGGTTACAAAAAGATTATCCTAGCCTTTCAGTGCCTTACTTTGGCGATTTTATATGCGGTTTCGCTTCTAAATCCGCGCGACGATTTACCTGCCGTAATCGCTTTAGCGGTGCTTTTGGCCTTTATCTCGGCCACCTGGACGATGACGTCGAACGCATTTTTTATTAAAATTTCAAACAGCTCGAATTTAAGCTTCACAAACGCCCTCAAGCTTAGCGGCGGATTGATAGGACACGTATCCGGTAACGGCCTAACGCTCGTAATCTACGCAAAATTCGGCTGGAGCGAGGCGAATTTATTCTTGACGTCTTTGATAGCGGTTTCCTTGCTTAGCCTTGCTTTCTTTAAAGAGCCTGAGCGCGTAAACGTCGGCGAGGGGCTGGATTTTAGGGCGATGTTTGGCTTTTTTAAGGGCAAAAAGGCTTGGCTTAGCGTGCTTTTCGTACAATCTATCGGTATCTGCGCGGCGTTTGGACTGCTTAGCCCGATGCTCGTAGATATCGGCTGGAAGCTGGAAGATATCGGCGAGGTCTTGCACATATACGGCACGATATTTGGCTTCGCGGGTGCGCTCGCGGCGGGCTTTGCGGTAAAAAAGCTAGGCGCTAAAAGAGCCTTTTTATACGCCGTAGCGATGCAGACGCTAGGCATCCTGGCCATCTGGTTACCTATCGGCGGCTGGACGGACCGCGCGTCGGTACTTTTTGCTTCGAGCGCGTCGTATGCGGTATATATGGCGCAAGCGACGATAATCTCCACGATGATGATGCAACGTGCCTCGGGACGGCGACCCGCTAGCGAATACGCCGTGCAAAGCAGCCTAAATATGACATTTCAGATATTTTCGTTTTATCTCGGAACGCTTTTGGCGGGGACGTTGGGTTACGGAGCGGTCGTGCTGGGCGCGGCGGCGTTTTGCGTTTTGAGCCTAATTTATTTTATAAAGATTTATAAATTTATCTAGCGGATTGCTATTTTGCGGGATTTAAGTCGCCGTCCAGTACAAAAAAAACGGCGTAAATTTTATTCCGCGGAGTTTTGCAAATCGCTTTGCAGATTTAGCCCGCGTCGGCAATGCGGATTAAACGCACGCAATTTAACCCGAACGCAAGGCCGAATTTAAGTCTCTGGCGCAAAAAAGGCGGTAAATTTATCCCGAATCAAGCAAACCTACCCGCAACAGAAAAACCGCAAAACGAGCTTAAATTTACGCTTAAAACGGCGCAAATTTGGCTCGTAAAATTTACGCAAAAGCTAAATTTACAACCACTCTTTGATGATCTTTAAAAAATCCAAAAGCGCCTTTGCGCTATGATGAGGCGTATCCTGGGCGGCGATTAGTTCGCAGTTTGGCAGCATCCTCGACACTTGCGAAGCGACGGCAAAAGGCACTTCCTCGTCGGCTCTGGAGTGATACATAAGCACGCTTTGCGAGACGTCTTTTAGCTCAAATCCCCACGGTCTGGCTTGAAGCCAAAGGTCAAAACCGATGCCGTTAAGCTGAGCTTTTATCGCTTCTTTTAGCGCACCCTTAGCCTGCGAGCCGTATTTTTCCCACGCCATTTGCGCCGTATTTTCAGGAGTATTACGCAAAGCGAAATCGTAAATTTCCTTTATGTGCGCATAGTCGGAGTAGCTTGTCAAAAGCTCGGGCGGGGCGTTAAATCCGCTTAGTATAAACACCCTTTTCGCCTCTTCGCAAGCTACCGCCGTAGCGTAGGCGTAAGCCGCGCCCACCGACTCGCCCAGCACGCTAAATTCGCCCAAATTTAACGCTGAGAAAAACTCTTTTAGGCGTAGGGCGAATTTTAAAAAACTATCGTCAGCGCTAAAAAGCGAGCTGTTAAAATGCCCGCTTCTATATATCAAAATAAGCCTTATTTGATTTTTATCGCAGAAATTTATCAAGGTATTTTGCGGAAAAATCATCAGCGGATGATGATAAACCAAAACATCTTTAAAATCGCTACCAAAGTCGTCGTAGCTTAGATTTTCGCCGCTTTTAAATTTAAAATTTTTCATCTTTTTCCTTAAAATTTATATTCAAATTTTACGCCGATCTCGCGAGGGTCGGACAGGTAGTGCATCGTGGCGTATTTTACGTCGTGATCTTTGTCGAAAAGATTATTAGCGTAAATATAAACGTTGATATTTTTGTGATTAAAGCCTACTTTTGCATCGACGGTCGCGTAGCCCGCGTTTTCTACGACATTGGCCTTATCGGTATAAAATTTGCTCTGTCCTCGCAAAAATGCCGCCGCGTAAAATCCGCTTGGAGCCTCATACGAAAGCCCTGCGCCATAAGTTAGCCTTGGCGCGTAATATACGTATTTACCGCTATAATCGCCCTGTGCGTCTTTATAGTCTTTAAAAACGCTTTTCGCATATCCCAAATTTGCGCTAAGCTTTAATCCATCCGTTAAAAGCGTTGCGGCGTCAAACTCAAAGCCCTGAGAGCGAGCCTTGCTGGCGTTCTCTGCCACCGTGATATTAGGCGCTACGATGACGCTTACTACTTGCTTGTTTTTGATATCGGCGCGAAAAACGGCGGCGCCTAGCTCAACCCGCTCCCAAGCCCCTTTTACGCCGACTTCATAGCTAGTCATCGTTTCTTTATCGTACCATTTTTTAGACGTAGGCGAGGCGGCCCAAAAACCGCCCGGCTTATAACCCTTAGATACGCTAGCATAGGCCATAATCTCATCGTTTATAGCATACTTTAGCCCAATCTTAGGCGATAGCGCGCTATACGAATCGCTTAAATTTTCACCGCTCATGCGGTTTTGAAATTTGACCCTATCTTTGTCGAATCTAGCTCCCAAAATAACCGAAAAATCAAGCGGCAGATAAATTTCATTATGCGTAAAAACGCCGTAGTTTTTACTTCTGGTTTTGTTATTTTGCAGCGAGCGAATACCGCCGAACATCACGCTGTTTACGCTACTTCGCACGTCTCTTTGCGTAGCGCCCGCCGCAGCGCCTAGGACGAATTTGCCATACGCGTTATCGGCGCTAAATCTAAACTCCTGCGTAAAATCCTTTCTGTCCTCTTTGTAATACACGTCCAACAAGGACGCGGGGCGATGATCGCCGTCGTAACTACTGTCGTTTTTATAATCCCTAAAAGTCGTAAGCGAAGTGAGCGCATAGTCGCCCGATTTATATTCTGCCTTTAGCGACGCTTCGTAGTTTTTGGCGTTTTCCTCGCCCTCCATGCCGTTGGCGTAGCGCATTCTATTGGCTGCGCTAGGCAAATTCGATCTTTGCGCGCCGTTAGCTATCCTATAATAATTTTGAATAAGATCTACCGTAAGCTCATCCGTAGGCAAAAATCTAAAATAAATTTTGCCGTAAAGGGCATCTTTGTAGTCGTCGCTTTTGTTTAAATTTTCGTTATACATAAAGCCGTTTTTCTTTTCGCTAAAACCGGTAAAACTAGCCAGAAATTTATCCTTTACTATCGCTCCGCCTGCGCTAAAACTAATACCACGCAGGCTATCCTCGCCAAGCTTTAGTCCGATCTTTGCTTGCGGTTCGTTGGTAGGAGCTTTGGAGACCGCATTTATCACGCCTGCGTAGGCGTTTTTGCCGTAAAGCGCGCTTTGAGGCCCTTTTAGGATCTCGATACGCTCGATATCCTCCAAAAATACGTAGTTGCCGTAAGTGCCAAGATAACTCACGCCATCCAGATAAAGCCCGACGTTTGGGCTATCAAATGCGTAATCGCTCGTAACGCCGCGCATGATAAAAAGCGAAATACCTCCGCCTTGCAAAAACGATAAATTTGACGATACGCTCCTAAGTCCGTTTAGATCTTTTGTTTCTCTAAGCCGCAACTCTTTTTCGTCCAGCACGCTCACCGCAGCCGCTACCTCGCTAGCGTTTTCATCGATCTTTTGAGCCGATACGCTGACCTCATCCAGCCTCACGGCGGGAGCTGCTATCGCTAGCGCCGCAACCGCGCTTAAAAGCAAAATCTTTCTCACTTTAGACTCCTTTTATAATTTCTTTACTTTAAGGATAGTATAATATTTTTGAAATTTATTATCAACCCGAAATTTATAAATGACGGATTTATTTTTATATTTAAAGGAAGAATTTGCGCACTGTATCCGCGGACGTTTTTATGGATAAATTTAATAGTAGCGAGGACGGCGTTTTAGCGGGTCTGGGCGTCAAAATCCGTGCCAGAAATATCGCACTAAGTGATGAAATAGCCTTCGGCACGATAAAAATGGATGTTAAAGACGACACCAAAATAGTCGGCGATTTTCACGCTTTGCGGGGTTGCTTTATAAATTTCACCCTACAAGGAGGCATCAGCCTAAGCTCGGCGAATGGCAAAATCGAATACAAAAGCGGACTATCCACGATCAGCTCGGTCGATCTACCAAGCTCGGATCAAGAGATTTACGGCGGCGCGCATGCGGGAATAAATTTATTCCTAGAAAACTCGTTTATGAGCGCAAATTTCGGCGATCTTATCGAGCTTGGCGCAAACAAACTCGTCTCGCAAAACGACACCTGCGCCGTAAATAAAATTTTATTAAACCAAATTTTATCGCTAAACGCCGACGAGCCGCTTGAAAGACTGCTTTTAGAAAGTAAAATTTTAGAGCTTATTTATAACGAATTCAGCCGCCTAAAATGCCCAAATAAGCATGTTATACTAGACGAAGCGGACAAAAGTGCGCTACAAAAAGCTAAGCAAATTTTGAGCTTAGATATCAAAAATCCGCCGTCTATAAAAGAACTCTCAAAACAGGTGCGGCTGAACGAATTTAAGCTTAAAGTCGGCTTTAAAAGTTTGTTTGGGCAAACTCCTTACGAATTTTTGCGCGAAGAGCGAATGAAGCGAGCGCTGGCGATGCTGCAAGGCTCGGAGCTAAATATCGCCGAAATTTCGGCTGCGACGGGCTTTAAAAATCAAAGCCACTTCAGCAAGCTTTTTTGCGATTATTACGGCACGGCACCCAAAAATTTGATGAAAAATAGAAAATATTATTATTGATTTTGCAAGGTTGTCTAAAAATTTGCCGTAGACGGCTCTCAAAAGCCTGTTAAGATAATATTTCTAGTGGGACTATAACAAATTTGATATGACCACATATAAAATAAAATATGCTCAAATTAGCAGTAGTGCTTACCAAGGCGTATATTGTACGCCTATGCTTGCAAATCGGAAGCATTTATAAGCTTTTAACGAATGATCGTTAAAAGCTTCCGAAGAAAAACTTAGACGTTTTATTGACAAAAAATCATTTTTTGATTGATAAAGTTTCGTCTAAGTTTTTATATTTTTCTTTTGCTCGGCCAAAGAAAAATATCGGCCGTCTGCCAAGACCTTACAGCAAACTCATTTGAGTTTGCTAAGTAAGTATTAACATATTGTTCTATGTAGAGGTTATTTGTTCTTAATATTTTGATAAATGATATTAAGTTCTAAGACTGTACGATGGAATTAGAAGCTGTTATTTTTTATTAAGTTAAAGTAAATTTTGGTTTATAGGGAAATTT
>NZ_CALIII010000397.1 GCF_938018145.1 uncultured Campylobacter sp. | reverse complement strand
ATTTCCGTAAAGCAGGCAAGCGCCGATTTTACCGCCGTTCGCATCAAAAAGGCGCGGGTTTGGCCGCCTGCGTATAAATTTAACGGCCGAGTCAAATTTGACTTATTTTAGACAAATTCTTGCGAGACTATTTTCCCGCGCCGCACGTCAAATTTGACCCAAACTTGCCTTACCCGTTCATCTTGGATAGCTTTTCGTTTTTGAGATTTGCCTCCATCTGGCGGATCTCCTCCTCGCCGCTCCTTACGATACCTTCGTCGCACTCGAAGTTTTTGGCGTCTATTTTTTTCGGGTATTCGACGTTTGCTAGGATGTGCCTAAAAAGGTTGATGCGAGCCTGCTTTTTACTGTCTGAGACGATGATCGTCCACGGGCAAAACGGCGTGTTTGAGGCTAGCAGCATCGAGTATTTGGCGATGGTGTACTGATCCCAGAGCTCCTGGCTTTTCTCATCTACAGGAGAGATTTTAAACTGCTTTAGCGGGTCGGTGAGGCGCTCTTTAAAGCGCTTTTTTTGCTCCTCTTTTGAAACCGAGAGGTAAAATTTAAAGAAAATTATGCCCGAGTTTTTGATCATCTCCTCAAATTTAGGCACCTCGCGCAAAAACTCCTTGTGCTCCTCCTGCGTGCAAAAGCCCATAACGGGCTCGACGCCAGCGCGGTTGTACCACGAGCGGTCAAAGATCACGATCTCGCCCGCACTTGGCAAATGCGCAACGTAACGCTGAAAATACCACTGCGAGCGCTCGACGTCGCTTGGCTTTTCAAGCGCTACTATACGGCATCCGCGCGGATTTAGGTGTTCGGTTAGGCGCTTTATCGAGCCGCCCTTGCCCGCCGCGTCGCGCCCCTCGATGATGATGAGTACGCGCAGACCCTGCTCTTTTACGTGATTTTGAAATTTTAAAAGCTCGATTTGCAGCTTTCGTAGCTCGTGCTCGTAGTCGAATTTCACGCTATCCGTGCCGTTTTTACTCACTCTAAACCTCCTTTGGGTATTTTTAAAATGTTACTATCAAATAATTAAAATTTAGCTAAAATACGCCTCTTAATTTAACATTTAACGCTGACTTTATGGGAGCTTGTGTAAAATACGACAAAAATTTCAAGGAATATTATGATTTTTAGGATGATTTTTGCGGCGATTCTGACTTGCTGCGCTATGTTTGCCGAACCGCTTTCGGTCAAAGAAGCCTTCGGTCTCACCGCACACGCCGACGAGCAAAACGTCGAGTTTAGATTTGCCCCCGCGCCAAATATCCACGTCTACAAAGACAGCCTAGCAGCGAGCCTAGGCGATAAAATTTTAAACTCGCATCTAAACTTCCCAAAAGGCGAAATTTACGACGAACGCGAGGTTTATACGGATAAATTTAGCCTTTTCGTACCGATAAATTTGCTAAAAGGGCTTAGCGGCGGCGAAAATTTCACTCTAAAGCTCGAATACCAAGGCTGCGCCAAAGACGGCATCTGCTACCAACCGCAAATACTCAAATTTGGCGTCAAAAAGGGGCTTAGCAGCTACTCTGTCGCGCAGATCATAGAAGCAGCCGAGCCTGAATTTGCCGGCTCGCAAGCGCCGCTTTCTGAGCAAGACTCCATCGCCGCAAGCCTTAGCAGCGCAAATTTCCTCCTCTCGCTCGCCACGTTTTTTGGCTATGGGCTGCTACTATCGCTCACGCCTTGCATATTTCCGATGATACCGATCTTATCGTCAATCATCGTCTCAAAGCAAGCTAGCGGCGGCAAAAACGGCGCCGTAAATTTAAGCGCGCCAGACACAAACTCGCACGAATTTGACAGCGACAACCAGCACGCTAAAAAGAGCAAAAACTCGCGCGCCACGAGCGGCTTTTTCCTCTCTCTTATCTACGTTTTTGCGATGGCGTGCGCCTACGCGGTCGCGGGCGTGGCAGCTAGCGTTTTTGGCTCGGGCGTACAAAGCGCGCTGCAAACCCCGGCCGTACTGATCGGCTTTAGCCTCGTTTTCGTCGCGCTCGCGCTTTCGATGTTCGGACTTTACGAGCTTCAGATGCCCCTTGCCATGCAAAACGCGCTTAGCAAAAAAGCCCAAAGCAAAGGCGGCATAATCGGCGTTTTTGCGATGGGATTTTTATCCGCGCTCATCGCTAGCCCCTGCGTCGCCGCACCGCTTGCGGGCGCGCTGCTTTATATCGCGCAGAGCGGAAACGCGCTATTTGGCGGGCTTGCGCTCTTTACAATGGGGCTTGGTATGGGTGTGCCGCTACTGCTGATTGGGGCGAGCTCGGGTAAAATTTTGCCACGACCGGGCGCGTGGATGGATAAAATCAAGACGCTTTTTGGCTTTATCATGCTGATAATGGCGGTTTGGCTGAGCGCGCGCGTGCTGGGCGCTATGGCGGAGCTGCTGCTTTACGGCGTCATCGGCGTGTTTGCGAGCGTATTTTTCGGAGCTTTTGATGCGACAAAGGACGAGTACGGCAACGGCAAAAAACTGCTAAAAGGCACGGCGCTGCTAGCCTTTATCTACTCTGTCTTGCTGATCGTGGGCTCATTTTCAGGCGCGAAATCAGCGCTAAATCCGCTCGAAGGCTTTAAAAATGCAGGCAGCGCAGGCGTAAATTTGAGTAAAAATGAGCCAAATTTTATCAGCGTGTCAAATTTGATAGACCTAGAAAATGCGGTAAAAAGCTCGTCTAAACCCGTGCTTATCGATTTTTATGCGACTTGGTGCGCTAGCTGCAACGAGCTTGACGAGATCACTTTTAAAGACGAAGCCGTGCTAAAAAAGCTAGAAAATTTCACTCTTTTGCGAGTGGATGTGACGAAAAATAGCAGTGACGACGCACAGATAATGAAAAAATTCGGACTCATCGGACCGCCGGCGATCCTATTTTTCCGTGCCAACAGCGACGCGCAAGATGAGCTAAAAAACGCGCGCCTCATCGGATTTTATCCGCCCGAAAAGTTTTTAGCACATCTTGAAAAATTCGGGCTGTGAAATTTGCGTGGCGATTTTTGCGGTTTTATCCTCAAAATTTGAGATAATTAAAGCTGATTTAAATTTCGCTCGCTATAATTTCGCCTATCGTTACCCTGTAGTTTAGTGGTAGAACTGCTGACTCTGGATCAGCTAACAGAGGTTCGAATCCTTTCAGGGTAACCACCTAATCCCCCCCCCAAAAAAACCCTACACCTTAATTGAAAACCCGTTAAGCGCTTATAATTTTGCTAAATTTGCACCGCCTATCGGACCAAATTATAAACTTTGCAGTCAAATCATTTATCAAATTTGACCTCAAACATGCTGCTTTGCGGACCCTACTCCGCCGTTTTTGAAAAGGTAAATATCCTTTTAAGTTTTACAAGTCCGAGCTTCACGCCGCTATATCTCATTATCTTTGCCATCTGCGTCCATCTAGGCTTTTCGTAGCATGGATGCGGGCACTTGCGGCAGCTCGGTTTGATGTCGTGCAAACAGCCCAAAAGCCGCTCGTGAGCATATAAAAAGAGCTGCTCGCACTCGGCGCAAAGCTGCGCCCGGACACTATTATTTAAATTTTCGCCCTTATAGATTAGCTCCAAATTTATCTCGCGCTTTGGCTCTAGCGTATGTTTGTCGGTGCAGTAGGTTTGCAAAAATTTCGCCAAAGTCGTGATCTGTTCGGTAAATTTCTCATTCGTCATGCATTTTTCCTTTGGGCAAATTTACCAAATTTCGGGTCTCACAGCGTTAATCTAACTCAATGCCAAATTTCGCTCGCGCCCTTTGCAGATCCTCCTCGCAGTCGATACCGATGCTGTCGCTTTGCACTTCGAGCATGAGGATTTTTTCGCCGTTTGATAGAGCGCGCAGTTGCTCGAGCTTTTCGGTATTTTCGAGAGTCGACGGCGCAAATGAGCAAAATCTTTTTAAATTTGCCGCGCTATAGCCGTAGATGCCCAGATGCGCCTTGTACGCATCAAACGCAGCGCGGTCAAACGGGATACGCGAACGCGAGAAATAAAGCGCGTAGCCCGCGTCGTCGGTCACGACCTTGACCAGGTTTTTATCGTCCGCTAGCTCGCTGCCGACAAATTTAAAACACGAAAACATAAATGCTCTTTCCGCGTTTTTCTCGCAAAATTCTCTAAATTTGACGATATTTTCAGGCTCGATAAAGGGCTCATCGGCCTGCACGTTTATGATGATTTCGCTATCTTTGACGCCGAGTATTCCCGCAGCTTCGTTGATGCGGTCGGTTCCGCTTTGATGCGCCTGGCTCGTCATCACGGCTTTAAAGCCGAATTTTTGCGCGATTTGCGCCACGCCCTCGTCGTCTGCGGCGATGGCGACCTCGTCAGCCGCGCTCACCCTGCGCGCCGTAGCGACGAACATCGGCACGCCGTTTATTTCGCGTAAAATTTTATTAGGCATTCGCGTCGAAGCTAGCCTTGCGGGGATGATGATCATCGCTCGATCCAAGCTAAAATTTTAGCTTCTATATCGCTTTTTGCGGCGATTTCGTTATGCACGGCGGCTTTTGCAAATAGCGATCTTATCGCGACAGGCACTTCGTCGTTAAACTCCGCTGCCAAGGCCTCAAGCCCGATTTTTTCGTCTTTTAGCGTTTTGT
>NZ_CALIII010000396.1 GCF_938018145.1 uncultured Campylobacter sp. | reverse complement strand
GACGCAAAAAGCGGCAAAATTTTAGGCGCGGCATTTCACTGCGTTTACGCAAACGAGCTTATCAACGAAATCGCCATCGCAATGGCTCTAGGCGCGGGCGCTGATTTCTTTAAAAATCAGATTTTCACCCACCCTAGTATCAGCGAAGCGCTAAATGACCTCTTTGGACAATTTTAAAAACGACGGAAAGGATAAAAAATGAGGAATTTACTTCTTACCTTTATCGGGCTTTTATTTGTAGGATGCGCAGCTTCAAGCGGCGGACCCAACGACAACCCCGACTACGATTTTAACAAACGCGCCATCGAAGTTCTAAAGCCAAAATGCGAAAGCGGCAACTACTCCGCGTGCAACGATCTTGCCATCAGCTATCAAAATCTGCAAGATCACAAAACCGCTCTAAAATACTATGAAAGAGCGTGCAAAAACAACTATCAAGCCGCCTGCACAAACCTCGCCAACATGTACCAAACCGGCCTTGGCGTGAGCAAAGACGCAAACAAAGCACTTGAAATCTATAGCGCCTCATGCACGAACGGCGGGGCGTACTCTTGCTACTACTTAGGCGAGTTTTATCGCTCGGCAATCGACGGCAAAGAACCGGACTACGCAAACGCCATGTCGGCCTACGATAGAGGCTGCAAACTAGGCGACGTACCGTGCTGCACGAACACGGCCGTACTTTACGAGCACGGCCTAGGCGTAGCGCAGGACGAGTCAAAAGCTAGAAGCATCTACCGCTCGGCGTGCTTTAGCGGCGACACGTCTGCATGCGACAATCTAAAAAGAATGGGCAGAAAGCGCTAAATTTAACGCATTTAAATTCGGTGTTAAATTTACTACGGCGAGTCAAATTCGGCTCGCCTTTTTAAATTTGACCGTAGCAAATTTAACTTCAAATTTGCCTCAAAATTTACCTCCCAAAACCCACATCTTGAAAATATAAAAACCAAAAACCATCCGTCAAATTTGACGCCGAATGCTCGCAAATTTAACTGCTCAAATTTAGGTTTTATTCTTGGCGTTCCGTAGCAAAATTTTATTCGCTCCGCCAAAAAACAGGTTAAATTTGAGCGGATTTTCCCTGCAAATAGCAAAAACAAACAACGCCAAATTTGAGTAAATTTTATAAAAGATAGAAAAAGAGGGGCTCAAATTTAAGCCCCCGGAAGCGTAAGTTTAGAATAAAAATTAAAATTTATAAGAGACGTTAACCTTAAAGTTTCTGCCCGGCTCCCAGTCGATCGCGTTCGCATCGCCCGTGTACTGGGCTATTCTTTGAGAGTGCGAGACGTAGGCTTTGTTAAATACGTTATAAACGCCCGCGTTTATCTCAAGTCCTTTAAATTTACCGCCGCTTGGCGCATAAGTGAGATAGATGTCGCTCACGGCGTAGCTCGGGATATGTACGGCAGCGTCGTTGCCAGCACTCGTCGTGTCTTTCGAGGCGAAATAAATAAGATTATAGCCCACGAGCGTATCGATAGCGTTTATCGAATACTCGGCGTTAAAGGTGTATTTGTCGCCTTGGTCGCGGTAGCCGATGATATTTGACGTGTAGTAGCCGCCGCTACCGTTTCTCACGCGGTCTTTATATCTTACTTTTTGATGAGTGTAGCTGGCACCCAGGCTTAGCGCGTCGAGGTTTAGTCTAGCCAAAAGCTCGACGCCGTCGATATCCGCGCCGCCTGCGTTGATCCTATAAAGCACCGGATTTATGCGTCCGCCGGCTGCGTTATTATCTACGATTAGATTTTTGTATTTGGTTTTAAAGTATTTAGCTACGAAGCTAACGTGTCCCGTTTCGCTAAACTCGCCCTTGTAGCGTCCGCCGATCTCGTAGCTATCGCCCGTAGTAGCCTTTAGATCAGGGTTTGCTCTGTATCCTAGCGCCGTACCCCTACTAGCGCCGCTAGCTAGCATAGACTCCATAACGTCAGGTCCTCTAAACACTTTAGCGTAGCTGGCAAATACGCCAAGCCCTTTCATAAACTCGTAATCAAGCGCGAGAGCGGGCGTAAATTCGTCAAATTTGTATTTGTATCCGCCGATATTTGCGCCCGTGCCGTTATATGTCTTTAGCTCGTGGCGCTCGTATCTGATGCCAGGAGTCACGGTTAGGCCTGCAAATTTGATCGCGTCCTCTAAGTAAAACGAGTAGTTGTTTACTTTTTCGGGGCGGTTGTTTTGCGGTTTGTTAAAGTTCTCGCTGTGGTAGTACTCCGCGCCGTATCTTAGCGTTTGCGTCACGTCGCCCGTCTCTATCGCGGTTTTTGCTTTAGCGCTTAGGCCTCTAGTTTTTACGCCCCATTTGCTACCGTCGATCCTCTGATGCTTCGTATGATACGCCGTTACGTCTAGATTTAGCAGTTCGCTCGGCGTAAATTCGTACTTTAACGTCGTCGTGTCGCGCTCGTATTTGCGGTAGTCATCATTTGTATGCCAACTACCAAATTCTGCTCTTAAAGGATAAAGTCCCTTGTAGTGGTTGTGCTCGTGAGAGAGCGATATCCTGTGCGCGTCTAAAAAGCTATATCCGAGCTTAAAAAGATAGCTAAGGTCGTTGCCGTCGCCGCCGATTTTCTTACCGTTACCGCTCTTGCCGTAGTCGTAGCCTTTGTGATTTATCGCGGCTAAAAAGTCAAGCCCCTCAACAGGCGCGGTAAAAACCATGAGTCCTTGCGAAAATTCGTCGTTGTTTGAGGCGTAGCCCGTTTTGATTTTCGCACCGATGATTTCGCCCTCTTCCAGCAGATCTCTAGCGTCCACCGTCCTAAAGGCTACCGAACCGCCCAGAGCCCCGGCGCCGTTTACCACAGAGCGCGAGCCGACCTCAACGTCGATGGCCTTGATTAGATCGGGGTCGATCAGGAGGTCTGCGTTGTGGTGAAAGGTATTTCCGTTTTGCTTCGCGCCGTCGATCGTGATATTTAGGCCGCGGTCGCTCACGCCCCTCATGTAAATTTTTTGGTTCATGCCGTTCGTGCCGCCTACATAAACGCCGGGAATATCGCGCATGACGTCTTTTAGTATGCCTGCGTTTCTCGTGCTTATCTTTACGTCGTCAACGCCGTAGCCGCCGCCGGTGCTGGTTACTTCTACGCCGCTTAGCGTTACGTTCTCGGCGGCATTTGCGCCGATAGCCAGAGCCGCTACGAAAGAAAT
>NZ_CALIII010000395.1 GCF_938018145.1 uncultured Campylobacter sp. | reverse complement strand
ATTTATACCGTCAATCTTAAACTCGCTTTGCGCGCCCTCTATGCTACGCTCTGGCTTAAACGCGGCTCTAACAAAAGCGCCCACGCTGCCGTAGCCGTCGATCACGAGGTCAAATTTAGCATCCAGACTCTGCTTGTCGTAGGCAAAATCAGCCGTTTCGTCCGCTTTTAGACTCACGCCCTCGATACGCCATGCGTTTGCAAGCGTATTTTGCTCGTTGATTGACTGCACGTCTTTGACGCTACTTTTCTTTGCGGGCGCCCTAGCCACGGCCATATCGGCACTCGCCTCCATCATCGGCGCGGCTGCTAGCGGCATCATATTTCGCGGTTTTGGCTTACCCTCATAGCGCGGATAAAATGGCGCGGGCGTCAAATTTGACGAGTAGTAAAACGGATAAAGCGCGATGGTGAGGGAGTTTAGATCGATACCCAGAGGATTTGTCACGGTCAAATTTTGCGAGATTTCGACCTTGCCTTTGGCGACGTCGGCATGGATTTTATTTTTCAAATTTACGCTAACGCCCACGGGATAGGAGATCTTGACCTGTTTTGGGTCGCATTCGAATTTCAAATCAAGCTTTTGAAAATTTTTAATCTCGGCCTCGTTCATTTTCTTTTTCAGCTCGTCGATTTGCTTTTTGGTTTGCGAAATTTGAGCTAGATTTTTTAGCACGGCTTCGTAAAATTTATCGCCGTCGGCGTCCAAATTTGCGACGCTTTGCTCTTTAAAAGCGGGAAAATTATTTAAAAAAGCGTTTTTGGAGTTTAGCGCGTTTAGTTTATCGTTTAGCTCCCCAAGCTCTTTTTCGTTTTGCTTAAATTTAGCGTAGGCCTCGTTTTCTGCGGGCTTTGCTTCGTTTAAATTTAGGCTCACTAGCTCGCACGACGCAGCCACGTCGATATCCTCAAGCTCGACGAAATCGGGCAAATTTAAGCTAAATTCGCTTTTTTGGTCAGTGAAGTTTTGATGGATAAATGAGGCGTTTTTGTAGATTTCTATCAGGTTGCTTTCGGCGCTCGCGATCAGGGCAAACGCCGAAACTAAGGCTATCTCTCTCATTTTCTCTCCTTTGAGTGAATTTAAGAGATTATAGCCTTACAAAGATAAATTTTAGCCTAGCAAGATGATCGTGAAAATGATCAGAACTAAAATTTGTATCGCAATAAAAGGCACCACGCCGCGGTAGATGTCGGAGGTCTTGACCTCTGCCGGCGCCACGCCTTTTAGATAAAAGAGGCTAAAGCCAAACGGCGGCGTGAGGAACGAAGTCTGTAAATTCATCGCGATAACGATAGCGAAATATAGCGGATTTATGCCTAAATTTACGGCTATCGGCGCTAAGATCGGCAGCACGATGTAAGAAATCTCGACGAAATCTATAAAAAATCCGAGCGCAAAAATCGTAATCATGGCTAAGATGATAAAGCCCCATTTTTCGCCGGGTAGACTAGACATCACTTCCTCAACGATCTCGTCGCCGCCGGTGTAGCTAAACACCATCGAAAACGCCGTCGCGCCGATAAGGATAGTAAAGACGACGGCCGTGGTTTTGACGCTCTCTTCGAGCGCTTCTTTTAGCATCTTAAACGAAAAAGTCCTGTAAAAAACCGAAAGCAAGATCGCGCCAACGCAGCCAAACGCCGAGCTCTCCGTCGGCGTAGCGATGCCTTCAAATATCGAACCAAGCACCAGCACGACGAGCACCAACGGCGGCAAAATCGCAAGGATAGCGTTTAAAATTTGCTTTGATTTAGGCACGTCGCTTTCGATGGCGACGGGCGGCGCGTAGTCTTTTTTCACGTAAGCCACGATGAGGATATAGGCTATATAAGCGCCAACTAGCGCAAGACCCGGATATATCGCCTCGCGGAAAAGATCGCCGACGGGCACCGTAAAGACGTCGCCTAGGATAATCAGAACGATCGAAGGCGGGATGATCTGTCCAAGCGTGCCCGAAGCGCAGATAGTGCCGCAGCCTAGAGCCTTGTTGTAGTTGTACTTTAGCATCACGGGCAAGCTCATAACGCCCATAGCTACGACGCTAGCTCCGACAACGCCCGTAGATGCGGCTAGCAGCGCGCCAACCAAAACGGTGCTAATCGCCACGCCGCCGCGAATCTCGCCGAATAAAAACGCCATAGACTCGAGCAATCTCTCGGCCAGCTTGGTCTTTTGCAAAATAATGCCCATAAA
The DNA here is from genome assembly GCF_938018145.1 of uncultured Campylobacter sp. Classification (GTDB taxonomy): domain Bacteria; phylum Campylobacterota; class Campylobacteria; order Campylobacterales; family Campylobacteraceae; genus Campylobacter_A. The sequence continues at coordinate 2,657 of NZ_CALIII010000395.1, read as the reverse complement.
AACGAAAAGCGGCACGGCGATGAGGATTTTATTTTCCATTATCGAGTAGATGCGGTAAGGCATGAAGTTAAACGTCTCTTTAAATATCTCAAGCCCGCCCATAAAGCCGTTACCGTCGCCAAAGCTCTCGACCATACCGCCGATGAGTCCGAAAATAACGGCTATCGCGCCAAAGGTAAATGCGACGCTAAAGCCGATAGCAAGCATAAAAAGCGCGGCTAAAAACATTACGATGCCGGTCATTTTCCCTCTCCTTGTTGCGCGGTTTGGTTTAAATTTGCGTCAAATTTGCCCTCTTCGCTTAAATTTGAGCGAGCGTCCAGATAGACGTTTAGCCACTTTATAAAGTAGCCGACGCTAAAAAATATAAGTAGCCAGAAGCTAAACGGGATAAAGGCCTTGATAACCCAGCGATACGGCAAGCCGCCGGGATCCGCGCTACCCTCGCCGCTCTCATACGCCTCTATGACGTAGTCCCAGCTCAGCCACGCGACCAAAAGCGCAAGCGGCAGGATAAAAAGGATAACGCCAGCCATATTTATGAGCGCCCTTTTCTTTACGCTCATCTTTTCGTAAAATATATCCACTCGCACGTGCGTATCGTCTTTTAGCGCGTAGCTCATGCCAAGCAGGATGATGACGCTAAAAAAGTGCCACTCGAGCTCTTGGAGGCCGACGTTGCCGTATTTGAAAAAATATCTCGCCGTGACGTTAAAAAAAACGTCCGCGATCATCAAAAACATCACAAAGATACAGACGTAGCCCACGATGTTGCCGAATTTATCGAAAAACCTCTCTACTTTTTTTAAATTTCGTTCCATTTAACTCCCCAAAATTTGTCTTATCATTATCGCTAAAATGCAAATCGGCGCGACGAATCGCAGTAAAAAATACCAAATTTCAAAAACCGCCCTACCCATATACGGTAAAAATAGCTCCTCTAGGCTGCCTCTTTTCATCGCGTAGCCGACAAATACCGCTATCACGATGCCGCCAAGCGGCAGCATGATATTTGAGCTAAGATAGTCTAAAACATCAAAAAATCCCTTGCCAAAAAACGTGAGCGCGTCTTTAAATTCGGTAATATTTGAAAGCGCGCAAAGCGTGCCCAGGCAGTAAACGCAAACGCCAACGATCGCGATAGCGCCCAGGCGAGGGATCTTAAACTCGTTTATGAGATAAAAAACGAGCGGCTCGACCATCGAGATAGCCGACGTAAGCCCCGCAAAAATAAGCGCGGTAAAAAACGTAAAGCTTAAGACGTTTCCCATCGCTCCTAGCTTAGCAAACAGCGTAGGCAGCGATATAAACGCAAGCCCTACGCCCTGGCTAGGCTGCTCGCCGTACTCAAAAACAAAGGTAAAAACGATGAGCCCGATGACGACGCTAACGATGATGTTTAGCGCGACGACGTAGAGCGAAGATGTGAAAAGATTTGTCTTATCATCCAGACTAACCGAATACGTCGCGATCGCGCCGATACCAACGCACATCGTAAAAAAAGCAAGCCCCAGAGCTACAAACACCGCCTCGCTCGTGATCTTAGAAAAATCAGGCACTAGCAAAAACTCCGCCGCCTGCGAAAATCCGCCCATCTGCATCGAGTAAATCAGCATAAAAATAAGTAGTAAAAAAAGCGTCGGCAAAAGCCATAAATTTATGCGCTCGATGCCGCCTTTTATGCCCTTTGAAAGGATGAAAAAATAGGCCGCAAACGCGATGCTAAAGTATAAAATTTGACCCGAGATATCAGAGCTTATAAATTTGCCGAAATTTTCGCCCGAAACCGCGATACTTTGCGGAAGCTCGCCAAGAGATAAGACCGAATACCTAATAACCCAGCCGATGATAACCGTATAAAACGACGCCACCAAAACGCCAGTTATCATTATGACGCCCGCATACCCCCAAAATTTGCCGTTTTTAGGAGCGAGCGAGCGAAAGGCGTTAACGGGATCGGCGTTTGAAATTTTACCCATCGCCATCTCGGCAAAAAATATACTAAGCCCGACCGCAACAGCAAAAACAAGATACAAAAGCACGAACGCCGAGCCGCCGTTTGCGCCGACCATGTATGGAAATTTCCACGCATTGCCAAGTCCGATCGCGGCACCCACGATGGATAATATAAATCCGATTTTAGAAAATTTATCGCTTGCCACGCTTAGCCCCTTAGCGCATTTATCGTGATGATAACGATGCTGATGGGAGCCACGAATCTAATCATAAAATACCAAATTTCAAATACGACCCTGCTCATATACGGCCCAAAAAGTATGTAAAGCGCGTCTTTTTTGATCACAAAGCCGACAAAAATCGACACCGTGATGCCGCCGATAGGCATGATGATGTTTGAGCTGAGAAAATCAAGGCAGTCAAAAAAGCTCTTGCCGAAAAATACCAAATTTTCTTTAACGCCATCTATGCTTGAAAGTATGCACAAAATGCCCATGCAGTAGATAAAAGCGCCGATTAGCGCGAGGGCTTTTTTACGAGAAAAGCCAAACTCGCGGATGAGATAGTGCGTAAACGGCTCTAGCATCGAGATGGCCGAGGTAATGCCCGCAAAAAGCAGTGCCGAGAAAAATGCAAACGCAAGCACGTGTCCGAGCGTGCCGAGCTTCGCAAATAGCGTCGGCAGCGAGATAAACACTAGT
>NZ_CALIII010000394.1 GCF_938018145.1 uncultured Campylobacter sp. | reverse complement strand
CGCGCGCGCTGTAATAGGCGAGGGCGCGATAATAAACACTGGCGCGATCATCGAGCATGACTGCGAGATCGGCGATTTTGCGCACGTTAGCCCAAGCGCGGCGCTAGCAGGCGGAGTGATCGTGGGCGCAAACACGCACGTGGGCATAGGATCTTGCGCTATACAGTGCGTAAAAATCGGCGCAAACTGCATAATCGGAGCGGGCAGCGTCGTAGTACGAGATATCGCAGACGGCAGCGTCGCCTACGGTAATCCCGCTAAAGTTAGGCGAAATTTAAGCTAAATTTGAGCGCTAAATGCCGCTCGTCAAATTTGCGCTCGTAGCTACAAAGGACGGCGCAAGCAAAATAGATAAAGTATCCCGCTAGGCGTCAAATTTACCTTTTTAAAATATATTTTGATGCAAAATTTAACAAAATTCCCTTTTTCTACGGTCTAAAAGCGACTTTAAACGAGTTTTTATAAAAATATTTAGATTTTAAGTGCTACAATGCGTAAATTTCTTTAAGGAATAATAATGCAAAGAATTTTCCTAAGCCCGCCACACATGAGCGGCAAAGAGCAAGAGTATATAAACGAGGTTTTTAAGAGCAACTATATCGCGCCGCTTGGCGAATACGTGAATAAATTTGAAGCGAGCGTCTCAAGCTACGCGGGCGCGCCCGATGCTTTGGCGCTAAATTCCGGCACGTCGGCGATCCACTTGGCGCTAAGAGTGCTTGGTATCGGCGCGGGAGACGTGGTGCTAGCCTCTACGTTTACCTTTATGGCGTCCGTTAGCCCGATACTTTATCAAGGCGCGACGCCTGTTTTTGTCGATAGTGATGAAAGCTGGAATCTAAGCCCCGAGCTGCTAAAAAAGGCGATCGCAAATTCGCCTAAAAAGCCAAAAGCGCTCGTCGTCACGCACCTCTACGGTCAGGCGGCCAAGATGAAAGAGATCTGCGAGATCTGCGAGCAGGAAAATATCGCCGTCGTCGAGGACGCGGCCGAGGCGCTGGGCGGATTTTTGAACGGCAAAGCGCTAGGCACTTTCGGGCGACTGGGCGCATATAGCTTTAACGGCAACAAAATCATCACCACAAGCGGCGGCGGCATGCTAGTGGGCGAAAGAGAGCTCGTGGAAAAGGCGAGATTTTACAGCACGCAAGCTAGGGAGCCCTTTTTGCACTACGAGCACAAAGACTACGGCTACAACTACCGCCTAAGCAACGTCCTTGGCGCGATCGGAACGGCACAGATGGAGGTGCTGGAAGCGCGCGTGATAAAAAAACGAGAAATTTTTGAAAAATATCAAAAAGAGCTTCCTGAGCTTGAGTTTATGCCAGAGATTGCAAATTCTCGCGGCAACCGCTGGCTAACGACCGCGCTGTTTAAAGAAAAAGGCGCGCATCTACGCGTGATAGACGCACTCGCTAAAGAAAACATAGAAAGCCGTCCGCTTTGGAAGCCGATGCATATGCAGCCGGTGTTTGAAGGGGCGCTAGCGTTTACAGACGGGACTAGCGAGGAGATGTTTGCGCGCGGTATCTGCCTGCCTAGCGGCACTGCGATGGGGGACGAGGAGTTTGCGCGAGTGGTAAAAATCGTAAAGGAAAATTTATAAATGTTTAAGGCGACGAAGCTAAAGCGGCTTGCGTTTTTTCTAACCTTTGACATCGCGATATTCGTCGCGTCGTTTTATCTGGCGTATCTGCTTAGATTTAGCGGCGTGCTGCCTGATTATTTTAGAGGCGGACTGGTCGCGGGCTGCGCTACGATGGTGGTTTTAAAGCTATTTTTCATGTGGCTTTTTAAAATTTACAAGGTGCCGTGGAGATTTTTCGGACTAAACGAAGCGAGGAAAATTTTCCTCGTTCATCTTTGCGCGATCGTCTGCTTTTGGATCGTTTATTTTGCGATGCCCGCGGTTTTTAACCCGTTTCCGCGAAGCGTGGTTTTTATAGACTTTATCATCTCGTGCCTGCTAATCGGAAATTTAAGGATCGCCAAGCGTATGTTTTTAGACTTTTCTAAAAAGCCGCACACGGGCGAGCCATGCGTCGTTATCGGCGCTACGTCAAAGGCGCTTCACGTTTTAAAGGGACTTAGGCAGGGCTACATCGACCTTTATGCCGTGGGCGTAGTAGACGGCAGGAGCGATCTGGTCGGCACTTACTGCGACGGATTTTTGGTGCAGCCAAAGAGCGAAATCGCAAATTTGATCAAAGAATACAACGTAAAAACCGCCATCATCGCGCTAGCGCTCGGTCAAGACGAGCTAGCGGAGCTTTTTGACGAGCTTACGGCTTACGGTATCCGCGATATCAAGATTTTTTCTATGTTTGGCACCGGTAAGGACGCTATCAAGGATATCTCGATCGAGGATCTGCTAGCTAGAAAGCCAAAAGACCTAGATAGCAGCGCGGTGGAGAAGTTTTTAGGCGGTAAGGTCGTTTTAGTTACGGGCGCAGGCGGCAGTATCGGTAGCGAAATTTGCAAGCAGTGCCTCAAATTTGGCGTAAGCAAGCTAATCATGATCGATCACAGCGAGTTTAATCTCTATAAAATCGGCGAGATAACTCACAGCGACAAAACCGTGAGCAAGATGATAAATATCGTAAACGAAGCTGATCTGCGCGCTGTTTTTGAGGAGTTTAGACCGCAGATCGCGATCCATGCCGCAGCTTATAAGCACGTGCCGCTTTGCGAAGCAAACCCGAAAGCAGCGGTCGTAAATAACATAATCGGCACTAAAATTTTGATCGATTTATCTATCGAATACGGCGTTAGCAAGGTCGTGATGATCTCATCCGATAAGGCCGTGCGCCCGACGAATATCATGGGCGCGACTAAACGCGTGTGCGAGCTTTACGCGCTAAACTCGAATTTGCCTGCTAAAACCGAGATCGTCGCGGTGCGCTTCGGTAACGTGCTAGGCTCAAGCGGCAGCGTAATACCGAAATTTAAAGAGCAAATCGAAAACAATAAACCGCTAACCGTCACGCACCCTGATATCACGAGGTATTTTATGCTAGTTTCCGAGGCCTGTCAGCTCGTGCTTCAGGCTGCTTCGATCGCAAAAGGCGGCGAGCTTTTCGTGCTTGATATGGGTGAGCCGATAAAGATCGCCGATCTAGCTAAAAAAATGCTGATTTTATCAAACAAAGAGCACCTGGGCGTCGAATTCGTCGGCCTTCGTCCGGGCGAGAAGCTTTACGAGGAGCTTTTAATAAACAAAGACGACGTAAAAACCGAGTTTCAGTCTATTTTCGTGACGCACTCTAGCAAATACGACGTAGCTAAACTAAATGAACAAATCAAAAATTTAACGCACGCGGACGACGTCGCGGCGGCGCTCAAAGAGATCGTGCCGGAGTTTAATCACGCGCTAAATAAGGAATAAATTTGACGTTACAAGATATACAGAGGTTTTCGGAGTTAAGATACAAGGCTAGAGCCTATATATGCTATCTTTTTAGTAAAAATTTGCCAAACAGGCTGCCGGGGGTAAACGCCGAGTCGATAAAAAGCGGCTTTGATAAAATGGCGCACGAGATAGAGGGCTTTGACGCGTTTTACGTGCTTGACGCAAACGGCGTGCAAATAGGCGACGCCGTGAGCCTAAACGAAAAATACAAAGCCGGCGGCGGCGAAAACTGCAGCAATAAGTCTTATTATTACACCGCGGTGCGCGAGAAGCGCTGCGTGCTAAGCGACCCGTACCCGTCCTCGCTAACGGGCGAGCTGTGCGTGACGGCGTCCACTCCGATATATGATGATAAGGGAGAGCTAAAATTCGTCGCGTGTATCGACGTTTCGCTAGAAAATATCCTAGCCATCGCCTCCCACGGCAAGCTAGAGAGCTACTTCGGCAAATTTCTAAAGGTCGTTTATGCCGCGTTTGCGGTCGCGCTTTTTATGGTGGCGGCATTTCTTTTTGTAGACGGGCTAAAGAGATTTTTGTCTAAAGATTTTATGAACATTAACGTCGAGGAGATGTTTGAAACCACGATCGTGCTGACGCTGGCGCTTGCGATCTTTGACTTGGTTAAAGCGATATTTGAGGAAGAGGTGCTCGGAAAAGGAAAGCATGGCGATAACGGCGAAAATAAAACGATGCTGCGTTTTATCGGCTCGATCATCATCGCGCTTGCGATCGAGGCGCTGATGCTCGTGTTTAAATTTGCCATCACGGCGCCAGATCACATCATAAACGCGATCTATCTCATCGGCGGCGTTGCGATGCTGATGGTCGCGCTTAGCGTTTATCTTTTTGCTACCAAGCAAAGGAGCTCGCATTGATCGGCATCATCGACTACGGCGCGGGAAATTTAAGGAGCGTTTTAAACGCGTTTGAGAGTTTAAATTTAAAGGCGAAACTCGTCGGTCGCGGCGAGGAGCTGGGTAAATTTGATAAGATTATTTTGCCAGGAGTCGGAGCTTTTGGCGAAGCGATGCAAAAGCTAAAAGATAGAAATTTTATCCCCGCGATAAAAGAAGCCGTAGCCGGCGGAAAGCCGTTTTTGGGCATTTGTCTGGGTATGCAGCTACTTTTTGAGCAAAGCGAGGAATTTGGCGTAAATGAGGGACTTGGGCTCGTAAAAGGGAGAGTGGTTAAATTTGACCCGTCCAAATTTGACGCTCCGCTAAAGGTGCCTCATACGGGGTGGAATACGATAAATTTTACCAAGCAAACGCCGATAAATAAGGATCTGGCGGCCAGCGAGTATTTATACTTCGTGCACTCTTATCACGTAGTTTGCGAGGACGATGCGGCGCTTGGCTTTAGCGAATACGGCTATAAATTCGTAAGCGCGGTGTGTAAAGATAATATTTTCGGCTTTCAGCCGCACCCCGAAAAGAGCCATG
>NZ_CALIII010000393.1 GCF_938018145.1 uncultured Campylobacter sp. | reverse complement strand
AGCGGAGTTAAAATTTCATGCTCGGTGATCTTTTGAGCTCCGGCGCGTTTATATGGCATATGGCAGTCTGCGCACGTTACGCCGCTTCTTCCGTGGATGCCAGTCGAGCTTAGCTCAGCCTCAGGGTGCTGCATTTTAATGATTTTCGCACCGGTATCTTTATGAATATAGTCAAATTTAAATCCGTCTTTGGCTAGCTGATCGTCGTAGTATTGGTCGAAATTTTCGATCTTAAACGGCTCGTCTTTCTTCCAGAAATTCCAAGGGAAAGTTAGAGTTTGGTTTTTGCCGAAGTAGTACTCGACGTGGCACTGCATACAAACGAAGTTTCTCATCTCCTGTCTGCTGGCTTTTATACCGCTTTTCGCATCGGCCTCGTAGCCGCGAGCAGCCATTGCGTTAACAAATCCCGGTCTTGTTACTCTTAGGCTCATATCGTCCGGGTGGTGGCAGTCCGCACAGGTGCTGCCTAGATGCGACCCGTGGATACTCTCGCCGTGTTTAGCCGCGATTTTTTTCATGACGTCAAAATACGGAATAGAGTTCATCTTCGTCCAAGCCGCTTTTCTCTTCTGGCCTTCTTCTTTAGGCATTACGTCAAAGAAAGGCATAGGTAAGCTAGCTGCCGGAGTCGGATCTTCGGTTAGTTTGTAGTCTGGATCTAGCTGAAGTGCAGTTAGATAGCCGGTATGGCAGTTTACGCAAGCGCCCGGTTGGCCTTTAAACGCTGGAAGTCCGTGAGAGTTTAAAAACTCTTTGTCGTTTCTTTTGGTCTCGATCTGATCTATCTGGGTATAGTAGTGGGTTCGCGGTTTGCTGTAATCCACGCCGAACGCATAACCGTTCCAAAACACCGTAGCCGCAGGCCAGCGAATAATCTTGCTATAAGGTAAATCGCCGCCGAAAGCCGTTTCTATAAATTCGCTTCCTTTTGGATTTGCGTCGCTTTTATGCTCCATTTTTTTGTAAGCATCGAGCTGATTTGGGAAATTTGCGCCCCATTTTTCAAAATCAGGCTCAAGTTCGCTTACTTTATTGAGCATTAGCGGATACATCTTTTCTTCGGCTTTTTTGGCGCCGATATCCGTAAAAAGCGCGAACATAGCCGCACCGAGTACGACAGCCACTAGGAAAGTAGCTACATACAACACTTTGTTTTTCATTTTATCCTCCTGTTAAATTTTAAAAGTTATGCGCATGTCCCGCTTCGCGGTGGCAAGATACACATCTTAAAGGCTCGCTAGAATTGCCTTGATGCTCTTTGAGATTTTTGTCAAACGGTTTTGCGGTTCCTATGGCGCGCGGGTCGATAACGTTTGAAACGTACTCTTTGTGGCAGTCCATGCAGTTTTCCTGAACGACTCTTTTTGTTTTTTCGTTTGCGGTAAATGCATAAGGATTATCTTTAAAAGTAACGGCATACGCGTGTCCTAGGCCGCTTTGAGCCTTCATGATCCAATATCCTATAAAATCATGCGGCAAATGGCAGTCGTTACAGGTCGCGACGTTTTGGTGTCCGCCTCTTGACCAGCTTTCGTAGACTTGATTCATCACGTGACAGTTTTTACAGGCTGCAGGATCCGGACTAAAGTATGAAAATCCCTTGGCATAGTAAAAAGTGTATAGTCCGTGACCGATAACCACTCCAAACGATAGCAACAAAAGAATGACCCAGATGGATGCTTTTTTCTTCGTGTTTTCCATGACGGGCTTTCTAACCTCCTTTGTAAATTTAAATAAAACTTAACTTTATTTATCGGGCCGTATTTTATTATTAGTTCGCTTAAATTCTCATTTATTTTCCTTATATAATTAAAATTAAATCTAAAGCTTACTTTTATACTATGTAAATATAACAGTAGTTGTTAT
>NZ_CALIII010000392.1 GCF_938018145.1 uncultured Campylobacter sp. | reverse complement strand
CTGCACGCAGTGCAGCAACCTCTCACGTGCAGTGAGGTTGGAGAGGGCTTGGGAGAGGAAGGGGCGACGCTTCTTAAGTAGACCCCCTTCCTGTCCCAAAGAAAAGGAAAAGGGAGCTCTTTTTCTTCAGCTACGCTTCGCAACTGCAAAGCAGAGCGTAATTCAAGCCCCTTCCCCCTTAACAAGAAAGATTAAGTACACAGTACTAAATTTGATAAAACCAAATTTAGCACCTTAAAGGTGCAGGTCTCGAGTTACCTAAAAACCGAGCCAAAAACATCAAATTTAACTTCGCCGTATCGGTAAATTTAGCGGTCTTTATCCCCCTAAAAAGCCGTTATCGTCGCCAAAAGACCAAAGATGATGCCGGGCAAATTCGCAGCCGCTAACGGATAGTCCCTTTTGGCTTTTAGCAGACCGTAGCTAGTCCAGATCGTGCAGTTTATCGCTGCGGCTAGAGGCTGGATAAAAGGCGTTTTGTTGCCCTCAAGGTTGCCCATTATCTGCGGGATATAGGAAATATACATGATAACCGACAGACACGTGCCTATCCAGTCCAAAATTTGCAAATTTTTCTCGCTCATTTTCTCTGCTTTAAGCTCCGCATTATGCTGTTTTTAGGGTTTGGCGGGGGCATTTTGGTAAATCAAAGCCGTTTTTGGCTAAAGTTAGCCTTATAATTTTGCTTAAGGAAAAAAATGAAAACATGCGTCATCCTTGCCGGCGGCAAAAGCTCGCGAATGGGCCGCGACAAAACGCTGCTGCCTTTTGGCGGATTTGCGACGCTCACGCACTACGGAGCGCATAAATTCGGGCGGATTTTCGAGCGCGTATTCGTTAGCTCTAAATTTGAAAAATTCGACCCGACATTGCCGCTCATAAAAGATGTCGGTGCAGAGGATATCTCGCGGTCAAATTTGACCGAGGCGAGCGACAAAGATGGCACAGAGGCAAACTCCGCTCAAATTTGCTCGCAAGATACGTCAAATTTGAGCCCGGACGCCTTTTCTCCGATGCTAGCTCTTTACAGTATCCTTAGAAATTTCCCAAACGAAAGCGTCTTTATCGTCCCGGCCGATATGCCCTTTGTTAGCGAAAACTGCGTGCGCGAACTATATAAATTTACCGGCGAATACGATATGGTCATCGCCGCAGACGAGTCGCATACGCACTCGCTTTGCGGGTTTTTTAGCGGGGATTTAGCGGGCGCGGCGGGCGAGCTTTTTGCCGCGGGCGAGCACAAGATCGGGCTTTTGCGCGACCGTTGCCGCTGCAAGATCGTAAAGTTCGCAAACGCGGACGAGTTTTTTAACATCAACTACCAAGCCGATTACGAACAAGCTTTAAAAGAAGGAAAAATATGAAAAAAATTATCGTTTTACTGGCGATTTTGTTAAATTTCGCAACAGCCGGCGAGTCTGCAACGGCGAAGCAAAATTTAGCCGGCCAGTCTGAAAATGCGGCTGAAAATTTAACCGAGCCGACTACCAAAGACGAAGCCAAGCGCCTCTACGAAGCCGCCGCAAAGCTCGAATACGAAGGCGACAAAACAAGAGCCCTTCAGCTTTATAAACTGGCGGCTAAAAAGGCGATATTTACGGACGAGGACGGCGAAACGGCCGCTATGGAGCGCTCCGTGATCGCGCCCTCAGATAGCGTAGCGGGCGCGCCCGTGGAGGAGCAAAAGATCGCCTCCAAAGAGCGCCCGAAAGCGAAATTTGAAAGCGGCGAGGCATACGACGTGGATGAAATTTTGGGCCTAAAAATGCACCACCTAAACTACCTCCTGCCGGCAACCTACGCGTTTAACGACGTTGAAGGCAGGCGCAGATTTGAGACCGCTTTTCAGATCAGCTTGCAAAAGCCGCTTTTTTACGACGTATTTGACATGAACGAAACGATCTCGGCGGGCTACTCGCAAAGCTCGTGGTGGCAGACGGCTAAAGGCTCTACGCCGTTTCGCGAGACCAACTACCGCCCCGAGATTTTCATAACCGTTCCGATGAGATTTGAGGCGCTACCGAGTCTTGACTACCTACGCGCGGGGCTTTTGCACGAGAGTAACGGCCAGGGCGGCGAGAAGTCGCGCTCGTGGAACCGCGTCTATCTCGAGGCCAAACTTTACGCCGGCAGCCTCGTCGTGATCCCGCGAGCGTGGGCGCGCATACCAGAGAGCAAGGGTAGCGACGACAATCCCGACATCGAAAAATACCTCGGCAATATGGATATAAATTTCGCCCTACCTTTCCGCGGCCACGTCTTTACGGCGATGGTGCGCAACAACCTGCATTTTGATAAAACAAACCGCGGCGCGGGCGAGCTTGGATGGCTGTTTCCGTTTGGCAAGAGCGGCGTTTACGGCTACGTGAAGTACTTCACGGGATACGGCGAGAGCCTCATCGACTATAACCGCCACACCGATAAAGTCGGTATCGGCTTTGCGATTTTAAAATAAGGAGCTGTCGCTTCGGGCGGCGTCGACAAGGTAAAAATCGCGGCAAAAACGACATAAACGAAAGTCAAATTTGACCGAACCGACAAGCGGGCAAATTTGACGAGCGGGCGCTTGTTTACAAAATATACGCATAATAAAGCAAGGATCAAATTTGCGAATTTTAGCCGCGGCGCGATCCTTTAAATTTACGCCGAGTCGCAGTCAAAAAACCACTACCCTAGCACGAGCGCGAAAATCGTCAAATTTAGGGAGATAGATGAAAAATTTATTAAAGCTTTTTATCGTTTTGACCTGCGCGACCTCGCTACAAGCAGGCGGCAAATACGCGCCCCAGCAGCAAAAAGACGAGCTAATCGCAACTTATGAGATATTTTTTAAGTACGACCTGCGCAACGGCGAAAAGGACGCGAGCGGCAAAATACGCAACAGACTCTACATCACCCAGCTAGATGCGGGCGGCGCACAGCTAAATCGCTACGTCATCGACGAAGCAGATGAAAAGTACAAGCGCAAGATCCCGGACGACCCATCCACAAAGCTAAAAATCTCGTTCGCCGTCCGCAAAAACGAGCGCTGGGTGCTGCTAGAAGTCTACTCAAAAGAGCACCGAGACGCGCCTGCGTTCACGGCCGAGAGATGCCTATGGGGCGGACTAGAAAAGGAGCTACTAGAACTTTTTGACGCGGGCGAGGTGTTAAAACTATACCGAAAAACCAAACGCTTCGACGCAAATTTGGGCTTTTTTACCGAAAATAACATAGCCGAATATCGCAGAGACGGCAAGCCATCGTATAAGGAATTTACCAGCGTCCGAACGGGTAAAAAAGAAACGACTTTTGAAAAGTACGACGAGAGCGGACGCCTAAATAGCTGCGCATACCAGATAGGCGGCGAGTCTGCGTATTTTGAGTTTTTCTACCCGAGCGGCAAGCTAAAAAGCGTGATAGACCAGCGCCAAACGATCGGCAAGCCGCTTAGCGAAGCGGTTAAAATACAAAAAGAATTTAACGAAAAAGGCGAGCTCGTAAAAGAGGTCGTAACCGATGCAAAAGCGGGCACGGCGACCACGAAATTTTACGGCGAAAACGGCGAAATCGTAAAAACCGAAACAAAAAATCTCAGATAAACTAAGAGCGGAGAAAAATATGTTTTTAAAGCTAGATGAGATCGCTCGCGAGCTAGACGAGATATGCCTGCCTCTGGAACAAGAGGGCATAACGGGCATGAGGCTGCTAGCACAAAGCGATGCCGACGCGTCCACGCGGGCGCTAGAAAATGCGCAAGAGGCTCTAGGCGTCAAATTTCCGCTTGAGCTTTCGCGGCTAGTTTGCGAATTTAACTTCGGCGAATTTGAGGTTTGCAACGTATGCTTTGGCGCCGGCGGCGACTACGCTAGCGAGCTAGTGCGGCTAAACAGCACCGACGAATACGGCGGCAAATGGTGGCACGGCGATACGCGTCCTGCAAATTTGATAGTTTTTGCCGTGGGCGATCCGTGGATTTTTTTGCTTGATTGCGCGGACGGCGCGATTTATGCGTGGCTACTTGGAGACGAAGAGCTTTGCGGTAGGCGCGTTGCGAGCGATTTTGAGAGATTTTTTAGAGCGCTTGCTAGTATCGGTATCGCGCGACTAAGCAAAAAGGCCGTGCCAAGCGCAGAAGAAATCGCCAAATTCGTCCAAGCAGGCGATGATATGGCGCTTGAGTTTTGGCGAGAAATGGCTAAAATTTGATAAATCTAACGCCTAACGCTAGGATTTTTGCGCTAAAAATTAAGCACAGACGCTGTAACGGCGACGGAGCGATCCATCGTAAAAATCGCCCCGAAACGCTTAACTTTACAGCCAAATTTAGTTTAGCTGATAAAGCGTATTTTTGCCGTTCTGATAGGATAAAATATTCATCGCGCCGTCTTTAAAGAATATACTTCTAGCGTTTGTTATCTCGCTCGGATAAGCAAGCGTCTTTACAATCTCCTCGGTTTTTGGATCGATGATCGCGATAACGTTGTGATTTTTGCTAAGCGCGTAGAGCAGGCCGTCTTTGTAAGCCATCGACGTGATGTAAAGATCGCCCAGGCTCTTGCCCTCTTTGAGCACGGCTTTTGGCGTAAATTCGCCCGAAAGCGTACGGTCGCTCAGTAAAATTTTAGATATGACGAACTTTTGCGCGTCTTTGTTGTTCGGCACGGTAGCTAAGTAGAAATACGTTCCATCGGTAGCGATGCTTGCTACGTGGTTAAATTTAGCTCTGACGGTGTCGATTCTGCCGCGTCCAAGCCCTTTGCCTTGCCCTTCAAATTTATCATTACCGCGCATAAAGTCGGCATACTGTAGCGCCTCGTCCGCCTTAGGATTTTTTGCAAATCTCAAAAGCGTCTTGTTTGAGCCCACGAGCATGTATTTATCGCCCATAAACGGTATCACGCCGATGATCGGATCGACCGTCGCCGAAAAGTACGGATCGATCTCAAAATCGCTCGCGACCTTGAAATTTTCATCCATGAAAAAGACTTCCCATTTCGAGCTAGCGACGAATTCTCCGTTTATAAAATCGAGAGAATTTATAGGCTTAGCAAAATCGATCTCTTTTTTAGACGCGATATTTAGGCTCTCGTCGGCCTTTAGCGGAGCGTTGTTTGGATCGTTGTCAAATTTCACTCCCAGCTTCTCGCCGGCCGGAGCAAAGGCGTAATCAGGCGCCGCGACGTCTCTTTTGCCCAAAAACGATACTTTTTTCCAGTGGTTTTTGTAGCCGCTATCGTCCCAGATGATGTATTTCGGATCAAGCGTAAAGCGCACCGGATCGCCCTGCCCGTAATAAGGCGGGATGCCTGTACTAACGAAAGCTTGAAATACGTTTGAGGCGATTATAAATGCGCAAACGATAAAGGCCGCGCGAGTAAAAGAGCTGAATTTTCTAATCGTATCGCCGCCCATCTCCTCTTCAAGCGCGCTAAATTTAGGCGCAAAGAAAAATATAGCCCCAAGCAGCACTACCACCGCCCAAAACACCACCTCGGCCCAAAAATACGTATGGATACCGAAAACCGCGAGCCCAAAGCCCTGATCAAGATCTCTGTGTGCGTGGATACCGAAGTGCGCAAAAGACTGCCATAGTCCAAATCCCGTCATCACTAGCAACATAGCTAAGTATTTAGCCTTTAGCCCGTATCTAACGATAAAAAGAGCCATCACGCCGATAAAAATCATAGCCTCGCGCTGCCCCCAACACAACGTGCACGGGCTGTCTTTTAGCACGTAACCGAAAATCAGGTTTGCTATACCTACCGGCAAAAGGATGATCAAAAATCCAGCCAAGCACATAAGTGCATAGAAAAATTTTGCTTTTTTGATTTCGTTCATGCCGCGCTCCTTATAGGTTTATGGCCGTGAGCAGATTGCCCGACTTGTGCCCTACGTATAAGTACGCCATAAACAACCATGCGACCACGACTAAACCGAATGCGATCTTTTCTTTTTGCGGTTTGGCTATGATGATTACCACGGCCACCAAAACTAATAAAAGCTGTAAAAATTCCATCTTTTCTCCTTATCGGTAATATTTACGAATTTAATTTTATCCCAAAAAAACTTAAAGTAAT
>NZ_CALIII010000391.1 GCF_938018145.1 uncultured Campylobacter sp. | reverse complement strand
TGGACAATACGGCAACGGCGCTTATGATACGGTCATAAAGTCCTATGAGCTTGACGGCGGTAAAATTTACAGGGTATTTATAAGCGGTTTTAGAAGCGAAGAAGAAGCAAAAGACTTCATAAGCGCAGGACACATCTCTGGCGCATTTTTCGTAAGGGAATAAAATGCAAAGAAAGACAAAAGAGACGGATATCAGCCTAGAGCTTGAAATTTACGGTAGCGGGAAAGCTGAGATAAGCACTGGTATAGGATTTTTCGATCATATGCTTGAGGCTTTTTGCAAGCACGCGCTTTTTGATATGAAGCTTGTTTGTAGTGGCGATTTGCACGTGGATTTTCATCACAGTGTAGAGGACGTGGGTATCGTCATCGGGCAAGCTTTGCGCGAGAAAATTTATCCGCTTAGCGGAGTCGAGAGATTTGGCGAGGCGACGGTGGTGATGGACGAGGCGGCGGTAAACTGCGCCCTTGACCTCTCAAATCGCCCGTTTTTGGTATACGAGAGTATAAGCGATGGCAAAGTCGGCGAATTTGACGTAGAGTTAGCGAATGAGTTTTTCCAGGCTCTAGCATTTAATGCCGCAATCACCTTGCATATCGCTAAAATCCGCGGACGAAACTCTCATCATATTTTGGAAGCGAGCTTTAAAGCCTGCGCCGTCGCGCTAAGAAGAGCCCTGGCTAAAAACTCCAGAGTCGGCGTACCTAGCACGAAAGGCGTGCTATGATAGAGATTATATTTTTAGACGTCGACGGGTGCCTAACCGACGGCAAGATCGTCTATAGCCCAAACGGCGACGAGCTTAAATTTTTTGACGTCAAGGACGGATATGCTATCGAGAGCTGGCTAAAGCTCGGGAAAAAAGTCGCGATCATCACGGGCAGAAGCTCGCCTATCGTCGAAAAAAGGGCGCAGGATCTAAAGATAACGCATGTCTATCAAGGCGTTAGCGATAAGCTTGAAATCGCAAAACAGATACTGGAATTTGAAGGGTTGGAGTTTGAAAACGCTGCAGCTATAGGCGATGATTATAACGACTACAAGCTGCTAAAAAGCGTCGGATGGAGCTTTAAGCCAAAAAATGCGATCAAAGAGCTTGAAGTAAGAACGAAACTAAACTACAAGGGCGGCAACGGTGCGGTGCGCGAGATGATAGAGATACTTATCCGTAGCGAGGGCCTAATGCAAGAGTGGGCTAAACGTTGGTTATAAGGATTTTTTACCTAGTCGTCAGCGTTTTTAGCGTGGCGATGGTTTATTTGGCGATTGAGGAGCCTTACTATAGCGATCTTTTAAGTGGCGGCGAGGTGAGTGCGAGCATGCAGATGAGCGCGGTCACGGACTACGAGATGAACGCCACTGCAGTAAACGCCAGGTATGAAGCCGATACGTGCAATAGATATAAAGATAGAGACGAGTGTTTAAAATTTAAAGGCGTGGCGATAAGGGGCGTCAAGGAGCACAATATCAGTTCGGATGAGGCGATTTATCAAGAAGATTTATTAAAATTTAAAAATAATGTTAGATATATAAACAACGAAAATCTTAAATTTGTGTCCAATGAAGCCACTTATGATATAAAGAAAAAAATAGCCATCAGTAACACCCCGTTCGTTATGACTCAAAACGGGGATAAAATTACCGGCAATAGTTTAATTTATGATTTAAATTTAAAAACAACTAAAATAAAAGGATTTCAAGGATGGATAGAGCAAGAAAGGCGATAAGGGCTCTGCTGGTATTTTGCTTTTTACCGCTGTTTGCTGAGCAGGTAGAGGTTAACGCCGATAATTTCTTTGCCGACGAGAGTAAATTTATGGGCGAATTTAGCGGCAAAGTAAAAATCACCAAAGGTAAAGACGTGCTAACGGCGGATAAGGTTATTATTTATTTTGACTCCAAGAAAAATCCAACCAAATACGTAGCCTCGGGCAACGCCAAATTTAGAGTATTTATCAAAAATAAAACATACGACGGTAGCGGTAGCGAGCTTATTTACGAGCCTGCGCCAAATTTATATACGATAAACGGTAACGGCTTTTTACACGAGATAGAGAGCGATAAAAAAGTCTACGGCGAAAAGATCACCGTCAATCAAAACAGCGGCACCTATAACGTAAACAGCGGCAAAAAAGAGCCGGTCAAATTTATATTCCAGGTTGAGGACAAAAAGTGATCCGCGTTTTAAACGCAAAATTTCTTATCTCGGCACCCGACATCTCGCTAGCTCCGCCTGCAAACTCTAGCGAAGTGGCGTTTCTGGGGCGCTCAAACGTGGGCAAAAGTAGCCTCATAAACGCTCTCGTAAATCAAAAAGGCCTGGCCAAGAGCAGCTCGACGCCAGGCAAAACGCGCCTCAT
>NZ_CALIII010000390.1 GCF_938018145.1 uncultured Campylobacter sp. | reverse complement strand
CGACGCAGGGTTAAATTTGGCGTTAAATTTAACACCAAAAGTCAAGCCATTTCGCTTAAATTTGACGGGCCAAACGAAAGCTTAAATTCGCCCGTCAAATTCACTTTCTAAAATACTCTTTTACGCCGTTTTCGCCATCTAGTTGCGAGCGTAAATTTTCTAGCGCGGCGATACGGTCTTGGGTGCTTGGGTGCGTGCGAAACAGCGAGCCCAGCGCGCTTTTTACGCCGCTAAATGGATTAACGATAAACATATGCGCGCTTTGTTCGTCGGCGTTTGCCATCACGCGTCCGCGCGCGTAGTCCTCGAGCTTGCGCAGCGCGCCTGCTAGGTGCTGGGGCTTGCCTGTCATCATCGCTGCGCCCCTGTCGGCCTCAAACTCCCGCGCCCGCGAGATCGCCATGCGTATGATGGTGGCTGCTAGCGGCATGATGACGGCTAGGGCGATTAGCATCAAGGGATTTTGCTTGCCTTGACGGTTTGTCGCGCCAAACTGCGCGAAATTTGCCAGTATCGCGATCGCTCCAGCAAAAACCGCCGCGATAGAGCCCGTTAGGATGTCGTAGTGGCGCACGTGGCTTAGCTCGTGAGCTAGCACGCCCTCGATCTCGTCTTTGTTTAGTATATTTAGCAGGCCCTCGGTCACGGCCACTGCGGCGTGGCTCGGGTTGCGACCCGTGGCGAATGCGTTTGGAACGGCTTCGGGGATGATGTAGATCTTTGGCATCGGCAAATTTGCCTTCGCGCAAAGCCCGCGCACGATCTGATAAAGTCCCGTCGCGTGCGCCTCGTCCACGGGTACGGCTCGGTAGTGCTTGAGCACGAGCGTGTCCGAGAAAAAATATGAAAAGAAATTCATCCCAAGCGCTATTACAAACGCGACTAGCATACCGCTCGTACCGCCTATCGCGCCGCCCACGGCTACAAAAAGCAGCATCAGCACTGTCATCAAAAATGCGGTTTTAAAAAGTTCCATTTGTTTCCTTTACTCGTAAAATTTTACAAAAATATCTCGCCGCCGTCTTTTATCTTTTTGATAAAGGCAAAAATATCTCGCTCCGCTATGCGCATCGGAGCCGAGCCCAGCGCGCCTATATCGCTAAAATAAATAGCGTCGTCCGAGTTTAATTTTATAAAAAATCCCAGGTCGCCATCTTGGCCTATCATATAAAAATTTGGCTCGTAAAGCGCTACTTCGTAGGTTTCGTTTCGCTCGGCTAGAGCCGCGCGCCCGTATAGATACGCACCCGCGCCAGACTCGTTAAAAACGTCTATGCACTCTTCGTCGCCGAGATCCTCTAAAAATTTTAGATATAGCGGCGGAAATTTTATCATCGTTTATCCTTGCCTATTACGGCGTTTTTAAATATCGCGGCGTCCGCGCCAGTCTCGCTAAGTGCGGCTAGC
>NZ_CALIII010000389.1 GCF_938018145.1 uncultured Campylobacter sp. | reverse complement strand
GGCGGCACAGAGCCTGATATGAACCCAAAACTTCGCGCCGCAATAGCTGCAGCCAAGGCGCAAAATATGCCAAAAGACAACATCGACGCGGCGATAAAACGCGCCAGCGGCAAGGACAGCGCGGATATCAAGACTATCTTTTACGACGGCAAAGGCGCTCACGGCGTGCAAATCATCGTCGAGTGCGCTACCGACAACCCGACTCGAACGGTCGCCAACGTCAAGGCGATATTTAGCAAAAACGGCGGCGAAATTTTGCCTAGCGGAAGCTTAAATTTCATGTTTACGAGAAAGAGCGTTTTTGAGCTTGATATGCCAGCAAAAGAGCTTGACGAGATCGAGCTAGAGCTCATCGACTTTGGTCTAACCGAGATCGAGGAAGAAGACGGCGTACTCTATATCTACGGCGATTACGCAAGCTTTGGCACGCTAAGCGAAGGTATCGAAAAGCTGGGCCTAGAGGCCAAAAAAGCCAGCCTGCAATACATCGCAAACTCGCCCGTAAGCCTAGACGAAGAGCAAATGAACGAGCTAGAAAAACTACTCGATAAGCTTGAAGACGACGACGACGTGCAAGCGGTTTATACAAATATCGAATAAATTTAAGGAACAAAATGAGAAACGACGAACTAAAAATCTACGACATCGACGCGGCCGAGCTTGCTAAGCTCAAATTTGCCGTTATCCACACGGAAAAGGGCGATATGAAGCTCGAGCTTTACGGCGACGAAGCGCCGCAAGCGGTGACGAATTTTGCCACTCTTGCTAAAAGCGGCTTTTACGACGGATTAAATTTCCACCGCGTGATACCAAATTTCGTGATCCAGGGCGGCTGCCCGCACGGTACGGGCACCGGGGGGCCGGGCTGGCGCATAAAATGCGAGTGCGTAGGCCAAAAACACAAGCATAAACGAGGAGCGCTATCTATGGCGCACGCGGGTCGCGACACGGGCGGAAGTCAGTTTTTCGTCTGCCACAGCGCGCAGCCGCACCTTGACGGCGTGCATACGGTGTTTGGACAGATCGTGGATGAGCAGAGCCTAAAGACGCTAGATAGCGTCAGGCAAGGCGACAAGATAAACTCAATCGAAATTTTAGAGAGTTTGTAAAATTTGATTAAATTTGCGGCGGAGGTTAAAATTTGACCAAAATCGCCGCGATTTTATCTTTTTATATAAATTTATTTGTTAAAATACCTTTTTAATAATTTTTAAAGGACACCTCTTGAACCCAAGCGTTTCAAACGCGGCAAAACCGCAAAAACCTTTTCTTATTAGAATGTTTACCAACCTAGCGTTTTGGGTGGTTTTCGGCATCGTCGCGGGTATCGCGGTCGGCATGATCTTCCCCGATCTAGGCATCGCGAGCAAGCCTGGCATCGACTACTTTATCAAAGCCTTAAAAGCTCTCATCGGACCGATCATTTTCCTCACGATTGTCTCAGGCATCATTGGGCTTGAGAGTATGAAGGAACTGGGCTCTATCGGACTTAAAGGATTTATTTACTTTGAGGTCGTTAGCACCATAGCCCTTGCCGTGGGAATAATCTTCGGCGAGACGCTAAAGCCTGGTCACGATATGCACCTTGACTACACGCAGCT
>NZ_CALIII010000388.1 GCF_938018145.1 uncultured Campylobacter sp. | reverse complement strand
AAAACAAACGGCAAGCCCGTCCGCTCGCGCCACGCCCGCCCAAGGTCGTGAAACGCCTCCTTGCCATCCCGCAGATACGCCTTTAGCGCGCGGTCGCCGATGAGCACCTCGCCCTCTAGCCCCAGCACTCCGGCTAGCGCGTTTGAGCTCGCAGACGCGGGGTCCGGACGCGCGGCGGTGCCCTTTCGCACGAGCACGCTTTTGACGTCGCCTTTTGCGACAATGCCCAGACTTACCTTTTTGTAACGTTTTTTGCGGCTTTCGATGCTTGAGACCACGGCGGCGTCGATCCTGCGACAGCGCAGATCGCAGTTTAGTTTGCTCGGCACCCCTTTTTTAAATTCGATGATTTTTTTATCCTGCGAGCTTAGGCGCGAACGCTTTAAAAAAACGTGAAAAGGAAGCAAATTTAGATAATCAATCTTGCCAAAAATCATAAAAACTCCGAATTTATAAGGATTTGCCCCGTTTTAAAACGACCAAAATTTAAAGCCAAATCCTAATGCGTAAAAATAAATTTCATAAAACCAAAATCATCGCTCGCGACAAAAGATACGGTCGCGAGCCTTGGTGCGATAACGCAAATTTGACCAATCCGCGCCACAAAATATGCCAGCGCCAAAACAAAGCGCCAAAAGACGCAGGTCTGGGCCGCCCCTATCAAGAAGAGGGGGCTCACTCGCCCCATCCGCAAAAGACTGTAGCGCGAATCCCGCGATACGCCGAGTCGCTCGCATTGTTTGGGCGCCTAAGACGACATTTTACGCGGTTAAATTTGAAAAAGCGGCGACTCCGCACGGGAAATCGCCGCTAGAAAAGCAAATTTAAGCTCGCAAGCGCGCTATTTTGCTTCGTTAAATTTGATATTCGTGCTCTTCAAGCTCGTCGTTTAAGAGCTTCGTAAATCTCGCCGCATGCGCCTCTATCGCACTATCAGGCACGCCCGGCTCCACGCCGCAGCTAGCAAAAATCCGTCCGTAAACGAGCTCGCAAAAGTCCGCGCAGCACTGAAGCGGCAGCAAAATCTCGTTTAGGCTAAATTTGATCGCGCCGTGCTTGGAGTATTCGCCTAGCCCGCCGCCCGCGCTCACGGCGATTTGCAGCTGTTTGCCCGCGATCTTCGCACCCTCTCCGTAGGCAAAGCCGCGGCTTAGCACGTAGCTGTTTTGCTTCGTTAAATTTGGTATTCGTGCTCTTCAAGCTCGTCGTTTAAGAGCTTCGTAAATCTCGCCGCATGCG
>NZ_CALIII010000387.1 GCF_938018145.1 uncultured Campylobacter sp. | reverse complement strand
GCGTGTCCGCGTCTATGTTTGCCAGCAGTCGCTCGATCTCGCCCTCGTCCGTTAAAAGCCGCGCGTTAAAGCCGAGCTTAAATTCCGCGTTTTCGCCCGCGTTTTCGCTATTTTGCAGCGCTTTTAAAAGGCGATTTAAATCGTATTCGCGCAGAGTATCGGCGACTTTTACGAGCGGATTTTGCTCGGGAAATTCCGCCCTTTTTAGATCGAGCACATCTGGCACGTCGTCAAAGAGCGAGGTTAGGCGCTTGCTCAAAAACGCGCTTTCACGCCCCTCTGCTAGCATGCCGCGGATACGTTCGTTTCGCACTAGCGGCAGGTTTTCGTAGATGCCTTCTAAGCTACCAAATTCATTTAGTAGCCTTTTGGCGCCCACCGCGCCGATGCCTTTGACGCCCGGGATATTATCCGAGCTATCGCCCGCGATCGCGAGAAAATCGCGTATGCAGCTTGGCGGAACTCCGTATTTTTCTATGCAGCTCGCGCTATCGTGGTCGATCTTGCTTTGGGGGCTGTAGATGCTCACTTTGCCGTCCTCGATGAGCTGATAGAGGTCTTTATCGTGCGTTACGATACGTACAAATATATCCCGCTGCTTGCACTCCTTTACGACGCTAGCGATGATGTCGTCGGCCTCGTAGCCTTCGCGGCTCACGGCGGCTAGACCCATTTTTTCTATCATCTCGATACACACGGGCAGCTGCTCTTTTAGCGCGGCGGGCGGCTCGGAGCGGTTGGCTTTATACTCGCCCAGGATCTCGTGGCGCAGCGTTTTGCCCTTGCTATCTAGCGCAAAGATGATGTAGTCGCTGGCAAACTCCTGGCGCAGATTCATGATAAAGCTAGCAAAGCCGCTCACCATGCCGCTTGGCTTGCCTTCGCGGTTTTTTAGTCCGCTCATCGCGTAGTAAAGCCTGAAAAAAAATCCGAAAGTGTCGATGATCGTTAGCGTTTTTTGGCTCATTTTTTATCCTTTTTTTGGGCTAATTTTACAAATTTTAGGCAAAAAAACGGCTGATTTGAAAGCAAATTTAAAATTTAGCGGCGCGGAGCAAGCGCTGGAGCGGTCAAATTTGAGTTAAATTTGACGCTAAATTTGAGCGGGTAAATTTAAAAAGTAGTCAAATTTGAGCGGCCAAATTTAACCGCTCAAATTTAAATCACAAAGCCTAAGCCTCTATCGTCGCGGGCCTATCAAACGCCGTTACGCTCGGCAGTTCGCCTTTAAATTTCTCGATCTGCACCATGCTCGTGTGCGCGGTGTTGCTTTGCGAGAGCTGCGAGCTAGGCACGTCCTTGGTTAGCACGTTTATGTTGCCGTGCTTACATAGGCTGCGCTCGCCCCAGACGGCCGGGTCGTACCACGCGCCTTCGCTTACGATCACGACGTTATCTTGCGCGGTGTCGCTCACCAGCGCGCCGCAGAGTATCTCGCCTCGGTCGTTGTAGATCCTCACTACGTCGCCCGTTTTTATGCCGCGCGCCTTTGCCGTGGCGGGGCTGATGAGCGCGGGTTCGCGGTTTGCGATCTCGGCGTAGTTGCGAAGCAGCGAGCTGTTTAGCTGCGAGTGGAGCCTAAATTTAGAGTGCGCGCCGCTGATGGCGATAGGATACTTGCTCACGTCGCCGCCCAGCCACTCAAACGGCTCCATCCACGTCGCGTGCGGCGGGCAGTCGGCGTAACCTAGCTTTTCGACCGCTTCGGAGTAGAGTTCGATCTTGCCAGACGGCGTTTTTAGCACGTTTTTCTCTGGGTCGGCGCGGAAGTCAGCGTAGTTTGTAAAGTACCGCTTTTTCTCGTCGATCTTATCAAATTTGACATAGCCCTTTTGCCAAAACTCATCAAATTTAGGCATCGCCACTCCCATACCTTCGGCTTGCTTTGCGGCGTTTTCGTAGATTTCCTTCACCCACTCAAGCTCCGTTTTGCCCTCGCTAAAGGCCTGCTCGTACTCCTCGCCCCACTGCGCGCAGATGAGCCGCGCGATCTCAAAGTCGCTTTTGCTCTCGCCCGCGGGCTTTACTAGCGGTTTAATCGCAAAAAGGTATTCGCTAGTAGAGTTTGCAAACTCTATATCCGTGCGCTCGCACTCAAGAGCCGCCGGTAGCACGATGTCGCTGAGCCTTGCCGTACTCGTCCAAAAGGGCTCGGTGGTGATGATCGCTTCGATCTTTTTCATCGCTTCGACCGCGCGGTTGGTATCGGGATGACGGGTGAAGGTCGAGCCGTTGGCGTTAAACATCACTCTAATGTGCGGCATGACGTACTTTTTGCCGTTGCGCTCGATTTGCTTGCCCGGCTCCATGATCGCGTCTATGAGCCTGCTGTTTGGTATCTCGTGGTATTTGGCTTTGGCTAGCTTGCCTTGCGGGGCGATGTATTTTTCGTTTACCGCCGGGTTAAAGGCCTGAAGCTTTGGCGCGACGAAGCTGATATCTGCGTTTTTATGCATCTGATCGTTCATCACGTAGCCGCGCCCCGTCTTGCCGATGTCGCCTAGCATCGCAGCTAGCGTGATCAGCGCCCAGTACGCCATCTCGCCGTGGTGCTGACGCTGTATCGCGTAGCCCGTGACGATGAGCGTGTCTTTTTTAGCTAGCGTACCCGCTAGCTCTTTTAGCTCCTTTTCGCTCACGCCGCAAATTTTACTCGCCCATTTTAGATCCTTTTTCACGCCGTCTTTCGCGCCCGTGAAATAATCCTTAAATTTATCGAACCCGACCGTGTAGCGCTCGATAAATTCCTTGTCGTAAAGCCCGTTTTCGTAAAGATAATCGCAAAGCCCGATCAGCATCGCCGTATCGGTGCAAGGGCGCACGGCTAGATACTGCGC
>NZ_CALIII010000386.1 GCF_938018145.1 uncultured Campylobacter sp. | reverse complement strand
ATGCGCCTAGAGGGCAAGGACTACGTCGTTCAAGACGGCGACGTGATGCATTTTAGATTTAACGTCTAAGGCGCAAAATCGGTCAAATTTGGCTTTTGCAACTAAGCAGTTTTTTGTCCAAATTTGACCACTCTTGCTTTATGCCGTGCGGCCATGAACCCAAATGCTGGCAAAATAAATTTGACGCCTTTTGTGCCGACGTTTTATTTGCCTCAATAACTGCGCCCTAAATTTTAGTCTTTTAAAAACGCGGTTAAATTTAGCTCGGCGCGGGTTTTGTAGCTCAAATTCGACTCGCGCTAAATTTAAGGAAAAAATTTGAAAAAGATCATAGCCGTTTGCGTAACCGCATTAAATTTACTCCATACTCAAATAATTTTCAAGGACACCAAGATTGCGTAGTTTTAGCACATCGTCGCACCGCTTAGGCAGCGCGCCCAGATGTTATAACCTATCAATAAAGTTGTATGCAAGCTCTACAAAGAGGCAAAATAGGTCAAATTTGAAAAACAAAACAAGTAAAATTTAACAAAGGAGCGCAATGATAAAACCGGTCTTACTACTACTTTTTGCGCTAAATTTCGCCCTCGCAAATTTGACGGACGAAGGTCAAACGGCCTACGATGCGGGCGATGAGCAAAGGGCGGCAAAAATTTGGCAAAAAGCGTGCGAAACGGGCGAAGCGCGCGGATGCGTAAGGCTTGGATTTTTATACCAAAGCGGCAGAGGCGTAAAGCAAGATGACGAAAAAGCAGGTAAATTTTACCAAAAAGCCTGCGACGCGGGCGAGCTAAGAGGCTGCGATAGCCTAGCCTCGCTCCACCAAAGCAGCGGCGAACACGCCAAAGCCGCCGCGATTTTTGAGCGAGCCTGCGAAAAAGGATTTGGTTTAAGCTGCTATAATCTAGCTCAAATTTACGAAGCAGGCATCGGCGTCGCACCAGATGAAAGCAAGGCGCTAGAGCTCTACGTAAAGGCCTGCGAGCGCGGATACGCGGTAGTTTGCTACTATCTAGGCGGCATGTACGCGGACGGCGCAATGGGCAAAAACGACGAAGCCGCGAAAAACTCGAAAAACGCGCTCAAATTTTACTCGCTTGCCTGCGAGGGTAAAATTTACGAAGCGTGCGAGGCTTTGGGTAAGCTTTACGAGGACGGCGAGGCCGGTTTTGCGCAGGATATCAAGGCTGCTAGATCCTACTACGACAAGGCCTGTGCCGTAAATGCCTACAAATGCAGCGGCAGCGAGCGTCTGGACGAGCTATACGGCGGCTGGGCGCAGTATCAAAGTGGGCAGTTTGAGGCAGCATACGAGCTGGGCAAAGAGGCGTGCGGCAGGGGCGTAGCAAACGGTTGTGGAGCGCTAGGAGAACTCTACGCAAAGGGGCTTGGTGGAGCGCAGCAAGATAGCGAGCAGGCGGTCAAATTTCACGAGAAGGCCTGCGAAGGCGGCTTTGGGGCTTCTTGCGCCGAACTTGGCGATATGTTATTTCATGGACGCAGCGTAAAAAAGGACGTTTCTCGCGCGCTGGAGCTTTTTGAAAAGGCCTGCCTACTTTGGCGACTAGATGCCTGCGAGAGCCTAGCGGACGCGTATTTTGATGGATCAGACGTGCCGCAAGATATAGCAAAGGCCTTTAACTTTTACGGGATCGCCTGCTACAACGGGCTAAAACCGGCCTGCACGAACCTGGGCGCGATCTACGAAAAAGGCATAGGCGAAGCGGTAAAAGCCGACGCCAGCGAGGCTACGAGCCTTTTTAGCGAGGCTTGCGAGGCGGACGATGCGCGCGGGTGCCTAAATCTAGCGCGCCGCCTTGAGCGCAGCGACAAAAAACAAGCCGCCGCGCTACGCCAAAAGGCGCAAAAGCTGCACGAAAAAGAGTGCGAGGCTGGGCTAGCTAAAAAGTGCATGGAGTTTAAAAAATCAACCGATAAAGGAGAAAAGCATGAGTTTTAAAAAAGTTTCATTTGCCGCCGTTGCGGCTGTTTGTCTGTTTTTAGGCGGCTGCACCCAGCCTAGAACCACGCAGATAGAGCTACCAAAAAGCGCGCTAGATAGCGTAAATCTACCAAACGAAGTGGCCATAGACGGCGAAAAATTCGTCTTAAAGCAAAAAAACGCAAGAACGGCTGAGTTTTATCTACCCAATGAAAAAGTGGGCTTTAAATGGACCAAGCTAGTGAGCGTCACCGTCGATGAAAACGCCGATATAAACGAATACCAAAAGACCTTTGTAACCGCGCTAAAAAGCGGGCAGTTCGGCAAAGCGGAGTATGATTTTAAGTCTATAAACGATAAAGAGTATCAAGCTTACACGATCTACTATCCGATCGCTGGCAACCCGGATTTTGACAACTACGAGATCAATCTAATCCACGTCAAGAGCCTTAGCTGCGGGCTTAGAGTCACGCACTACGCGCTAAAGTTTCTAAATATAGCCGATAGAAGCAAATTTCACACGCTAATCAAGCAAAAATTGCCGATATTTTTAGCGCAGATGCCGCAAGTCGAGTGCAAATAATTTTACTTTCGGGCGTTATTTTTAGTTTTTGCTAAATTTAGCGCCATTTTTTTGCGGACTAATTTTTAAAATTTAGCCCGTAAACTACGACAAATTTGACGCTTTGCTTGCGCGGGCGGTCAAATTCGACAAGCGTAACGGCTACACATTTGACGCCGCTTTTTGATTTCGGCGGTAAATTTTATGATTCATGCTTGCTTGCTAACGGCTTAGGCAAAAACTACCCAAAGGAAAAATATGGAAAACGGCGGACTGGCGGTATATTTCGGAGAAAATTTGGCGCAAATTTTATCGCAAAAGATAAAGGCGGTTTATCCCAAATTTGACGCGCAGAGCTACTGCGGGCAAATCGCTGAAAGCACGCCAAATTTCGGCTATTCGCAAAGGATTTTGGCGCACGCAAACGCGCTAAATGAACTTTTGCCGCCGGATTTTAGGCGCGCGGCGGAGATTTTGGTCGCGATTTTAGGCGAAGAAAACCCGAACGAAACGGGCATGTTTAAGCATTTTTACTGGACCTTGCCGCTGGCAAAATACGTCGAAATTTACGGCCTAGACGACTTTGAAGCCTCGATGAATGCGATTGAGGAAATCACAAAGCGCGGCACGGGCGAGTATGCGGTGCGCGCCTTTATCAAAAAATACCCGCAAGACTCGCTAAAAACCATGACGCAGTGGGCGCGCTCGTCAAATTTTCACCTGCGCAGGCTGGCATCCGAGGGCCTGCGACCAAAGCTGCCGTGGGCTAGCAAGCTGGAGCTTTTCATCAGCGACCCAAGCCCGGTTTTTACGGTGCTGGAGATACTCAAAGAGGACGATGTGCGCTTCGTGCAGCGCTCGGTCGCAAACAACGTCGCAGACTATCTAAAGGTAAATTTTGCCGCCGCAAAAGAGCTGCTCGTGCGCTGGCAAAGCTCGCAAAATAAAAATACGCAGCAAATAATCCGTCACGCCACAAGAAAAATAAAAATTTAGCTTTTTGCGCAGATACGTAAGTCGGCGACTAAATTTGAGATGCAAATTTTATAAACTTATAACGCATTTTATAAACAAAAAAGCAGTTCAATCCGCCGAATAAAAAGTTGAGGCGAGCTTGGTGGTCACCGTAGCAAAGCAAAAGATCAAATTTACACTGCCGCCCGAAATCAAATTTAACTCCAAACCCGCAACGATACGCAAATTTTAAAAGCCGCCGTACTCAAATTTAAAGCAAAATACCCAAGCAAATCCAAAAATCAAAGCGTCAAATTTAAGCCCTCACGTCCAAGCCGCAAGCAGTCGTGCGATTAGCAAGTCAAATTTGCCAAGCTGAAACCGAGCAAAATAAACCCCATTACGCAAGCATCGCAAGCGACCAAGCCCCAAAACAAATCTAGCCCGCAAAGATCCTAAACGCCGCCCAGACGCAAAGAGCGCCGACTACAACGCCGACGGCAAAAGCCGAAGCGACGTAGAGTTTTTGCTTTTTTCTGATCTGCTCAAATTTCTTTTCGTGATGCTTTTTCACGCCCTCGAAGGTCAAATTTAAGATCTTTTCGTTCGTTTGATTTAGCGCATCGGCAAAGCTCTTTATCTGCTCGTCGTTGATGTAGTGCATAGTCTTGCGCGTCGCGTTGGCCAGGCGCTCGTAGTCCTCGCTGTTTTCCCAGAGCTCGACGACGGTGTTGTTTTCGATGCGCTCTTTTAGTTCTAGCGTCTCTTTTAGCTCGTTTTGTTCGACTAGTT
Source organism: uncultured Campylobacter sp. (assembly GCF_938018145.1). Lineage (GTDB taxonomy): Bacteria > Campylobacterota > Campylobacteria > Campylobacterales > Campylobacteraceae > Campylobacter_A. The sequence continues at coordinate 508 of NZ_CALIII010000386.1, read as the reverse complement.
GCGTTCCCATTGCGCCTCCTTAGTTGATAGTTCCTATTTTGTCGCCGTATTTTAGCTTTTGCTCGGCTGCTAGATCAAATTTGACCGCGCCCTGCTCGCTAAGGATGAGGATCGTAGAGCCCAGCTCAAACATCCCCAGCTGCTCGCCCTTTTTCGCGCTTAAATTTTCGTATTCATAAAGCGCGACGTTGCCGGCGCAGGCGTTAGTCTGTATGCGCGCGTCAAAGTCAAATTTCATCTTGCCCACGTTTAGCGCGCCGACGAAGACCAGCCACATCTTTTTGCCGCTTGCAAGCTCGCATTTTAGCACCACGCGCTCGTTTTTGGCGTAAAGATTTGGCACCTTTAGCAGCGCGCTAACGGCCACGCTATATAGCTCGCCCGGCACGTAGAGTGCGGATAATATCCTCATATCGCAAGGCGCGTGGTAGCGGTGATAGTCGCGCGGGCTGAGGTAGATATTTACGTACTCTAGCTCGGCGTCTCGCTCCCAGCGCTCCATACTATC
>NZ_CALIII010000385.1 GCF_938018145.1 uncultured Campylobacter sp. | reverse complement strand
CGAGGTGTATTTTCGGGAGCTTGAGCTTTGCGCCTCGCGCTTTGATAGAGGCGCCCCCAAACGCCTACTCATCGAGAGCTACGTGCGCATTTTAGAGGCCGAGGGCAGGCTACACGACGAGCTTTTTTGCTTTATCTGCGACGAGCCCGTGGAGGATAGAGTTGCGCTAACCAGGAGCTTCTTGCCCGCTCACGAGCACTGCGCCGCGCAAAAGGGTTTTAGGGTAGAAAAGATAAAAATGCTCTTTAGCGAGCGCTCTACGCTGCTACTTGACGATGACGAGATAGACGCGCTCTACTCCATTTTGCTTCAGGGGCTTTGATCAAATTTGGCGTTTCAAATTTGACTTGCCAGAGTTTGCTTTCAAATTTAACCCGCTCAAATTTTATGCAAACGGATCTCGCCGTGCCCTACTCCCGATATCCAAATTTATCAGCTCAAATTGCATCAAATTTACCGCCTCTTTACCTAGTTTTGGCTAAGATTTTGCAAATTTGACTTAAGGGATAAATTTGAAAAAATTCGCACTCGGCTTTGCCGCCCTTTTCCTTGCCGTTTTCGTAAATTTTATTTACGAAAAGCTGTCTCGCCCTACGTATTTTACCGTCACGCCGGACACCAAGATAGACCCAAACTCCGAGCTAGCCAAATACGTAACGCAAGAGGAGATAGACGACTTTGCTTTTAGATACTGGGATATAGACGAATACGAGGAAAACAACGCCACTCTTAACGCTTTAAGAAATTTGCTGAGGCTAAAAGATACGGATAAGATTTTAAATTTTATGACAAGAAACGGGCTTAGCGCCGACGTAAAGATGAAGGCAAACACGACGCCCCTGATGTACGCTAGCTTTTATGGCGACGAAACCACGGCAAAAAGACTCATGGAGATGGGCGCGGACGCTCATGCGAAAGATAACTACAAACTCTCGCCCCTGGCATAGAAAACAACTCTACAAAGACCGTTAAGCTCTTGCTTGATAGCGGGGTTAAATTTAGCAATAAAGAAAAAATTCAAAGATGTTTAAAAGCGCCCCAAAACGATAGGATAAAAAGCTTGACTATCGACGGAGATAATATATTTGTAGAGTACGAAGTAAAATACGGTCAGAAAAATGAAGGCTCAAAAGGCTGGATATTGCCTTTTGATTATATTACCTTTGGCAACTTTACCGAGATGCTACAAATACTATTTAGTATGGGGTATTTTGACGAGAACGGCAACTATTTTAAAGATATGGAATATATGCCAAACTACGAACCTATGCTAAATTTGCTACTAGACAACAACGTTTCGGGGCAACCTACTAGCGAGGAGTTGAAAGAGGCGTATAAAAAGTGTCATGATACTTATATATGGTATAAAATAAGATGGATAGACGGAGAAAATATAAACAAAAAAGGCCGTTTTATGTAGATATGCCAATAAAAAATTTAGAAAAATATTGCACGGAGCCTGATGGAACCTTTCAAGACGTACGAACATTTATGTCGTGGGCAAACGAGCAAAAAAAGATGGATGCAATAATACGCATAGGAGATACGGCTAAGGTGATCTATATCGACGCCGACATAAGTAGTCAAGACAAAGAAAAGCTAATATCTAATAAACTAATACAAAAACGAAGGAGCAAAGATGCCGCAGAGCGACGATGATAGATTGCTATATAGCGCAGTGAAGGTTGTCGGGCAAATTTGAGCCGACTAGCAAAAGTCAAATTTGACCGAAAGAGCGGTCAAATTTAAGCTAAATTTGACGAGTCCTCACTCCTCATCGGTCAAATTTTGCGCCCCAGCGGCGAAAAACGTATCGCTGTGGATATTTTCAAAAGCAGCCTTTAGCGAGACGAAAAGCTTTGGATTTTGCTTTTCTAAATTTGCCAAAAGCTCCTTAGTTTCGGCTCTAGCGTGAGGCATCTTGATATCAAATCGCATCGCCGGACACGCCTCGTCGCCGATAACCGTAAGCCCGTTTCGCACGGCGTTTTCGCGTAGCTGCCTTTCGCGCACGAATATAAACGGCCTGATAACCTCGATACCGTTTGCCGCGACGTATTTTGGAGCAAGCGTTCGTAACGCGCCGTTATAAGTAAAATTCATAAAAAAGCTCTCGACCGCGTCGTCGAGGTGGTGGGCGATGGCGAGCTTGTTAAAGCCGTGCTCGAGCGCGTAGGTGTAGAGATAGCCGCGCCTCATACGCGAGAAAAAGCTGCAAAAGCTGGAGTTTTTGCGGATCTTGTCCTTTGATATCTCAAAGATCGAGCTGTCGATCACGTCGTGCTCGATGCCGTGCTCGGCGCAGTGGCGCGTGAGGTAGGCGTAGTCCTCGCCCATGCCGTAGCTTAGCGTCACGGCCTTAAACTCAAATTTTTCAGGCGTGACGTTTTGCATGTGTTTTAGCACGTGCGCGAGCGCGAGGCTGTCCTTGCCGCCGCTAAGACCGAGCAAAATTTTATCCCCGCCGCGCACCATGCGGTATCTGGCGTTGGTCTGCCCGACCTGGCGCAGCAG
>NZ_CALIII010000384.1 GCF_938018145.1 uncultured Campylobacter sp. | reverse complement strand
TTCGGCCGGCCTCTTTGATTTGGCGAGCTTTGCGACCTGCAAATTTGACGAGTCGCTTCTGGGGCTCTGTCAAATTTGATCTCAAATTTACGCTCAAAAAATGGCGGCAAATTTCAAAATTTGCGCCGAGTCAAATTTGACTCCAAAAACCTCAAAATTAAAAAATCCTCACTCAAATTTACCCGACCGATTTACTTTATTTTAAGCCGCGCTCGGTCAAAATTTACGTAAAATTTAATCAAAAGCGACCAAATGACCCTTTCGCAAGCATTTTTATTAACCGTAAAAAAACAAAAAGAGTGCCGAGCTAGAGTCGCGGTATCTCCGATAAGCGTTATTTTGGGCGTCTGCGTCATAGCGCTCTTTTTTATCTTCGGAAATAGATTTGATAGCGATCAGCTCTCGTCATTTGGCTTTATGATGGCGTTTTTGCTTGTTATTTCTCGTTATCTTTTTAAAATACTTAATCACATCGAAAAAGTAGAAAAAGTAAAAGAGGAATACAACGAATTTTACAAAGAAGTTTTCGTCCGCGCACTTATCGGCGAGATAGACGAAAGCTTTACGTATAGCGCCTACGGCGGCATTTCGCAGAGCGAATTTGACGCGGCGGGGATTTATAGACCGAGCACATTTTATAGCGAAGATAGCGTACGCGGCGTCTATAAAGGCGTCAAATTTAACCTGTGCGAGGTCATCAATCACGAGCGCGAATACCCGCGCGTAAATAACAAATACGTCGCCGCCTTCGTCCTGCTAAAATACGCGTTTGACAAGTATTCGGACTTTAAAGGTAGCGTGCTAGTTTGCGAGTTTAACAAGAAATTTCGCGGCAAAACGGTCGCCGTGAGTAAGGATTTTAATACTAAATTTTTAGGCGACAAAGAGCTGCTCGACGATGTCAAATTTAATGAAAATTTTAGAGTTTTTACGACGGATAAGGTGGAGGCGAGATACCTACTCACGCCTGCGTTTATGGGCAAGCTAAATATGCTAAAAGCCTACAAAAACACGCTAAAATCGCCCAGCGTAGCCTTTATGGATAACAAATTTTATCTATTTTGCTTTAGTAGGAGAAATTTTTTCGAGGGACGACTCTTTGAGAGGCTAGACATCACTGAAGCTCGCCGCGAGCAAAGATACGTGAGGCAGATGCTTAGCGTCATTGATGAACTAAATTTAAGTTTAGATATTTATAGGTAAATTTGCCTCAAATTTGCGCGGGTTGCCTTAAAAATACTGCAAATTTGACGCCGTCCACGACAAATTTGCGCTACTTTAAATTTACCGCCCAAGCGTCAAATTTAACGGCGACCAGGCTATGCCCTAGCCGCCGCGTTAAATTTAGCCGATTTTACGGATATTTGCAGGTAGCGCCTGTCTAGCACATGTGCCCACTAGCCAGTCGTTTAGGCTAAATTTACCCTTTCGCTTCGGATCTAGCAGGCCTAGTTTGTTGTGATTTACGCCTTTTTCCGCGCTTTCTAGCCAAAAGGCCGGTTTGCCGTCGATAAAATGCACCCTGGCGCCAAACTCATCGTGTCCAAAACCGTGCTCGAGGCTGATGACGCCGCTAGCAACGCCGTTTGTTACAAAGGCCTCGCCCGTTTGCGAGCCGTACGGCGTCGTGATCTTGACCTTGTCGCCCGTCTTGATACCCTGCTCGCTCGCGATATCCTCGGCGATCCTTACGAAATTTTTCGGATGTATCGCGCGCAGCTTTGGACTAACTATCGTATAGTAGTGCTGAATGTTTGATTTTCTCGAACTTACGAGGTATTTCCACTCGGATTTCGGGAAAAACTTTTCTAGCGGCGTGCCGTCGCTAGCGACCGCAAGGGCTAGAGTCGGCGTGCCGGGCATATACTCGCCCGTGATAGAGTGCCTATGTCCGCCAAGGGGCTCGTAGTAGATCGCAGCAGGCGTGGCGGCGGGTACTTTTACCGTCATTTTATCGCCCGCATAAGCTCTCTCGTAATCGTCAAATCTACCGCCCTTTGCCAGCACGTGCGCGACTTTTGGCTTTTCCTCGTCTTTTAAAAACGGCTCTAGCTTTTTCATGGTTTTTGAAATTTTACTTAGCTTTAGATCCTCTTTACCGATATCCTTTACGCCCTCCCCGTCAAAGGCTAAATTTGCCAGCGCCGCGGCGTAATACTGCTCCTTCGTATCCAGATCCATCGGCTTTCCGTCTTTGTCCTTAAAGGCGCCCTTGCCAAATCCTTTGAGCCCGAGCCTCTTTGCCACCGCGATATAAAAGGCCTCCACGTCGATCACCGTGCCGTCTGCGGCGCGGTCTTGTTTAGCGGCGACGGCCGGATAGCGCACGACCGAGGTTTTAGCGATCGTGCCCCAAAGCGAGTTTGGAAGCGCCCAGTTTTCGAGATTTACTCCGTCTGGCACGATGTAGTCGGCGTAGGCGTTGGTCTCGTTCATAAAGGCGTCGATACCGATGAAAAGCGGTAAATTTTTGCTATCTTTTAGCGCGTCAAGCACTGCGACCTCGAGTCCCGCCTGCCCGTACATCACGTTTGTCATGTAGTTTATAAACGCTTTTACCTTGTACGGATAGCCCGCGGCATGGCTGGTGAGAGTTTCGTTTACTAGCGGCATCGAGATAGGATACCACGGCTGCTGTGCCGGATAGCCGCTGCCGCCGGCTGCGACTTTGCGCTTAAACTCCGAGCTCGTTTCGTAATACTTGCCCGAGCGAGATAAATTTAGTCCGTTTGGCTTGTATGCGCCCTCGAAGCTCTCCAGATCGTATCTGCCCTTTAAAAACTCATGCGTGCCCGCGCTTGCGTTTACGCTGCCGCCCTTGTAGCCGTAGGTGCCCATCAGCGTATTTAGGCAAAATATCGCGTACGTGCTCATCGCCGCTTGCGTGTGCATCATGCCGCCGTGGACGTTGGTGCTGACCTGCCTGCCGTTTTTGGTGAAATTTTCACATAGCCAGAGGATATCATCCACGCTCACGCCGCAAATTTTAGAGTACTCTTTGAGGCTGTGTTTGTAGGCTGATTCTTTTAGCAGCTGCATCGAGCTTTTGACCTCGACTTTTTTGCCGTTAAGCAAAATTTTGCCTTTATAGTAGAGCTTAGCCGGCTCGTTTATCTTGTAGCTTTGGATTTTGCCGCTTTGAGAGCAGACCTGCCACTCGTCGCCAACAAGCGCAAATTTGCCGTAGTCTGGGTGGCCTTTTTGCGTGATGACTAGGTGGGTGGCGTTGCACCAGTGTATCTCGCCGGCTAGCTTTGCTTGCTCTAAATTTGGCTGCATGAGGTAGTTTGCGGCGTATTTTTCGTTTTCGATGATCCAGCGTATCATCGCCATAGCAAGCGCGGTGTCGGTGCCCGGTTTTATACCGATCCAGCGGCCTTTATCGGAGGCGGCGAATTTGACGGCGTTTGTGAGCGTCGGATCTACCACCGCATAGCTGAAGTCATCGTTTGTACTTCTTGCGTGGGCGACCATTTTGGCTTGCTTTTGGAACGGATTTCCGCCGTTTGCCGGCGAGGTGCCCCAGTAGATGGTAAATTTGGAGTTTTCGTAGTCGGGCTTAGTATGGGCAAAGCCCTTTGCATTATGCGCGATCTTGCCGCCGACTCTAAAGCCGCCGCCGCAGATACCGCCGTGGGAGTAGTGATTTATAGTGCCGAAGGATTTTTTGATAAAGCGATCGACGATATCCGAGCGTCCGTCGTAGAGATAAAAGCTCAAAAGCTGGTTGCGCTTGGTGCCGTATTCGGGATTTGCCTCGTCGATGAGCTCGTCTGAGAGTATGGCTCTAAGCCCGTCCACGTGCCCCTCGCCGAAAAGATCTCCGCCCTCGACGACCTCCTCTATGAGCTGCTCGAAGCTGATCTTTTTCCACTTGCCCTCGCCTCTTTTGCCTACTCGCTTTAGCGGCGATAAAATCCTAATAGGCGAAGCTATCATCTCAGGCAGCGCCGCGCCTCTAGCGCATACCGTGGCGCGCCGATCGTCCTCGCCGCTAGCCGTTGTTGCTAGCAGTGCGTCGTTTATCGAGGTATCAAAGCTCGCCCAGTGCACGTTTGATAGCGGGTGATACGGGTTGCCCGTGCATCTTAGCACGCGGTCTGCTTTTTCGTCCACGTGTAGCCGCAGTCCGCACTTTGCCACGCAGCCGTGACACATAGAAAATACCACGCTATGGCCGTCGTTCATCGAAATTTTGCCGTCTTTTACGCTAAATTCGGGCTGAAGCGAGCTGCCCTGCGGTTTATAGTCGTCTTTTATTTTTCCCTCGTCATCCGCTACCGCAGCGGTCGCGCCTACGGCCGAGATCATCGCCGCGTTTTTTAGAAATTCTCGTCTTTGCATTATTTTCTCCTTACAGCGCGATCTCTTCGCTCCAGCTGATCGCTTGTTTGTAGCCTTTTTTAGCCGCCAGTTCCTTGTCGTTCTTAGCCAAAATTTCACTCACGCCGTAGTAAAAAACCTGCGGATGCGTATTTTTCGGACTATCTAGTACCATCGTCTCGTGAGCGGCTAAAAATTTCCTGATATTTGAGTTTTCGTCGTTTAGATCGCCTATTATGCGGCTTCCGCCCACGCAGGTCTCCACGCACGCAGGCAGCAAACCCGCGCGCAGTCTGTGATCGCAGAAGGTGCATTTATCGACCTTATAGGTCTGCATGCTTAGGTATCTGGCGTGATACGGACAGGCCTCGGCGCATAGAGCGCAGCCGATACACTCGGCGCTATTTACTTTGACGATGCCGTTGCTTCTTTGGTGGCTCGCGCCCGTCGGACAAACGTCGATACAGGCTGGATTTTCGCAGTGATTACAAAGGCGCGGCAGCGAGGCAATAACAGCTCGGTTGCCGTCTTTGTCGCTAGCTTCGTACTCCGAAACGATCGTCCTAAAGGCGCCTGCTTGGACGTTGTTTTCCATAGCGCAGTTCATCGTGCACGACTGGCAGCCGACGCAGCGCGTGAGGTCGATGACCATGCCGTAGCGCGGACCTTTGGTTTTTTCAAATTTATTCGGAGCGGCCCTAAGCGCGGTCGCCGCGATAAAAACACCCGCCGCAGCGATAAAGCTACGACGCGAACCTAGCGTTGATTGCATTTTTTCTCCTTTGAATCAAAATGGTTTCGTAACTTTATCATAACTTAACTTAAATGATAATATTAATCTTTTGATTAAAAGTGTTTTTCAGATTACCCCAAAATTTATTTTTTAGAAGCGTTTGGTTATAATGCTTTTCAAATTTTTATAAATTTAAGGAAAATATCTTGAAATACGCGCTTGATTGCAAGGATAGTTTTGAAAACTCGTTTATATTTTGGCTCACGAGATACGTCAAATTTAAGCTTAGCTCGCTCTCAAACAAGGAGCTTCACGACCCAAAGGCGCTAGCAAGCGTAAATT
>NZ_CALIII010000383.1 GCF_938018145.1 uncultured Campylobacter sp. | reverse complement strand
CGTAACTCGCATCGAAAATTTAGCCTCCGCAACAAGCGCGGTCAAATTTGATTTAGAGTAGTGCTCGACGAATTTTGGCGCAAATATCGCGCTAAGCTGCGCTACGAAGCTCTCTAAAATGATCGGAGCCGCCTTTGAAACGGCTAAAATTCCCGTCGCGTTAGCGCTTAAAAAGATGTTGCAGATAAACAGGTCCATGCCGCTCATAAGCACGCGGTTTAGGGCGTTAAAGCTATTATAGACGCCTGATTTTAGTAGCTCTTTTATCCGCGTAAAGTCAAATTCGCGAGGGTTAAATTTAAGCTCGGGCGTGATGCGGCGCGAAACCCAAACGCTCGTAAAAAACACAAAGAGCGACGCGACTAGAGCAGAGATCGCGATATAGGCGATCATAGGTCTGAAAAAATAAAAAAGCGCTACGATGAGAGCGGCTAAAATGGCGCTAGATGCGGCGTTGCGAACGGAGATGATGTAGAGCTTGTTTTTGATAAACATCGAGACGCTGATGACGCCGTTAAAAAGCCCGACGCAAAAATTTATAAAATAAAACGCGAAAGTAAGCCGCACGTCGCCTAGCAGCGCGTCGCTCACGTTTAGCACGCTTTGTAAATTTAAGATAAAAATGCCCGCGCCCAGCAAAATAAGAACGCAAAAAAAGATATTTACGACTAGAACCGACGAGTAGTAGGCGTTTGCCGCGCGGGTATCGTCTCTGTGCCACTCGTACGCGACGAAGCGGCCGCTAACCGAGTTTATCGCCGCGGTTACGACTAGAGCGTAGGCCACGATAGCGTTAGACAGCCCGACAAAGCCGTAGGCTTCGTTGCCTAGGCTCTTTAGGATGTAGGGCGTGAGGAAAAAATTTATCCCCATCGAGACGATAAAAACGACGATGGAGCTGATCAAATTTACGAGCATTACAGCCTTGCGTCGGCGTTTTCGTAAACGTTTTTGATATCGTAAACGAGAGCTTTGCTAAATTTTAACCCTTTAAATTTATCGTGAGCGACGGCGATCACGACGCAGTCGTAGTCCGCCTCGTCAAAGCTTTTTAGAGGCGCGATACCGTATTCGCGCTTTACTTCGGCTTCGTCCGTCCACGGATCATAGACGTCCACGCGGCAACCAAAATCCCTAAGCTCCTCGATCACGTCTATCACGCGCGAGTTGCGGATATCCGGGCAGTTTTCCTTAAACGTAAGGCCAAGCACCAAAACGCGAGCCGAATTTATCAAAACGCCCCTTTTTATCATTAGTTTTACGACCTGATCGGCGGCGTATTTGCCCATATTGTCGTTGATACGGCGACCGGCTAGGATCATCTCGGGATGAAAGCCAAGCTCCTGCGCCTTGTGCGTGAGATAGTACGGATCCACGCCGATGCAGTGGCCGCCCACTAGGCCCGGGCGGAAATTTAAGAAATTCCACTTCGTGCCCGCAGCCTGCAAAACGGCGTTCGTGTCGATGTTCATCTTGTTAAATATCATCGCAAGCTCGTTCATAAAGGCGATGTTTATATCGCGCTGAGTGTTTTCGATGACTTTGGCAGCCTCGGCGACCTTGATAGTAGGCGCTTTGTGCGTGCCCGCCGTTATGATCGAGCGGTAGACCTCATCGACCTTGTCGGCTACCTCGGGCGTCGAGCCGCTAGTGATTTTTTTGATTTTAGTTACGGTGTGCTCTTTGTCGCCCGGGTTTATGCGCTCAGGCGAGTATCCGCAGAAAAAGTCCTCGTTAAATTTAAGCCCGCTTTGCTCAAGCAGCGGCACGCAAATCTCCTCCGTAACGCCCGGATACACCGTGCTTTCATACACGACGATATCGCCCTTTTTTAGCACCTTTGCGACGCTTTGCGTAGCTTTTACGACAGGCGTCAAATCAGGGCGTTTGTTTTTATCTATCGGCGTCGGGACGGTAACGATAAAGAAATTACACTCCTTTATATCGTCCAAATTTAGGCTAAATTTCATACCGTTCTCTATCGCTTTTTTCATCTGCTCGGCGCTTAGCTCTAGCGTGCGGTCATACCCGCTTTTAAGCTCCTCGATGCGGGCGGCATTGACGTCAAAGCCCGTGACTTCGTATTTCTCGCTAAATGCAGCCGCCAAAGGCAGCCCGACGTATCCTAGTCCGATAACGGCTATTTTCATTTATTTTTCCTTTTTAATTTTTTTGGTTCTATCGTTTTTACGCGTTCATACACTCTTATTTCCGCGCCTACGCCTTGCGGAGTTATGATTTTAATAGGGCTAACGCCCGGTAAAATTTCAGTGAGCTCATAATAAACCCGCCTTTTTTTCTTTCCGTCCTTGCAGAGCATCATCGTTTGCGCTAGCTCGTCACCGCCGCTAAATTCGTAATAAATCCCGCGCGCGTCCTCTTTTTCCTCGAGCTTTCCGCCGAGCAAAAAGGCGAAGTTGCAGTCGGTTTGCATCTCTTTAAAAAACGCGACTTCGTATTTAAAATAATCAGGCGGCATCTTTGAGATAGGTAGCTCGAAAATATTTTCCTCGGTTTTTGCCGCGTTTTCGCCTGCAAAAAGCGCAAACGGCAGCACGCAAGCCGCGATAAAAAGTAAAATTTTCCTCATGATTTCACTCCTATTTGGAAATACTTAAAGCCCAAATTTGCCAGATTTTTCGCGTCGTATTGATTGCGCCCGTCAAAGATCACGGCGTTTTTTAGCCGCTGTTTCATCTCCATAAAATCAGGCGACCTAAACTCGCTCCACTCGGTAACCAGCGCGAGCGCGTCGGCGCCGTTTAGCGCGTCGTATTTGTTTGGAGCGAATTTTAAATTTGAGTTAGGTAGATATTTTTTGGCTTCGTTTGCGGCTTTTGGATCGTAGGCGACGACGTTTGCGCCCGCGTTTTCTAGCGCTTTTATGAGCACTAGCGAGCTAGCCTCGCGCATATCGTCGGTGTTTGGTTTAAACGCTAGCCCCCAAATCGCCACCGTTTTTCCGCTCAAATTTCCGCCGAAAAATGCTGAAATTTTTTCAAAAAGTACCGTTTTTTGCGCCGCGTTTCTAGCCTCCACCGCGCTTAAAACCTTCGGCTCAAAACCGTTTTGTCTGGCGGTGTAGATGAGCGCCTCGACGTCTTTTGGAAAACAGCTACCGCCGTATCCGCAGCCAGGATATATAAAGCTATAACCGATGCGAGAGTCGCTGCCGATGCCTTTTCGCACCAAATTTACGTCCGCTCCCACGCGTTCGCAGATGCCCGCGATCTCGTTTATGAAGCTTATTTTAGTCGCTAGCATCGCGTTTGCGGCGTATTTGGTCATCTCGGCGGATTTTACGTCCATAGCGATAAAGCGGTCGTGATTTTTCATAAACGGCGCGTAAAGCTCGCGCATGACGCTTTGCCCCCACTCGCTGCTAGCGCCCACTACGACGCGGTCTGGCTTTAAAAAGTCCTCGACCGCCGCGCCCTCTTTTAAAAACTCGGGGTTTGAGACGACTTCAAATTTGACGTCCATATTTCTCTTTTTTAGCTCGCCTGCGATCACTTCGGTTACCTTCTCCGCAGTGCCCACGGGGACGGTTGATTTATCCACGACGATTAGCGGCGAGGTCAAATTTTGCCCGATGCTTTTTGCGACCTCTAGCACGTAGCGCAGATCGGCCTGTCCGTCCGCGCCCATAGGCGTACCCACCGCGATAAATAGCACGCTAGCGTGCGCCAAGGCCTCTTTTATATCGACGCTAAATTTGAGCGCGCCGTTTGCCCTGCACTCAGCCACAATTTCAGAAAGTCCGGGCTCATAGATCGGTATGACGCCGTTATTTAGGGCGTTTATCTTGGCTTCGTCCACGTCCACGCATATGACGTCGTTGCCCATTTTAGCTAGGCACGCGCCGCTAACTAGCCCCACGTAGCCCGTGCCTACGACTGCGATCCTCACAGCCTTTTCTCCCACTCAAGCGCGGTTTTTATGATGAGCGCGAGATCCTCTCTCTTAGGCTGCCAGTTAGTTAAATTTCTTATCTTTTCTGGCTTTGCAATGAGGCGCGCTGGATCGCCATCTCTGCGAGGCGAGTTAATAACCTTAAAATCAACCCCGCTTACTTTTTTGGCCGTTTCTATAACCTCTTTTACGCTAAAGCCGCGGCCGTAGCCGACATTAAAGGTCTCGCTTTTTTCATGCTCGTTTAGATACTCTAGCGCGCTTAGATGCGCGTCGGCTAGGTCGCTCACGTGGATATAGTCTCTCACGCAGGTGCCGTCTGCCGTCGGATAGTCGCTGCCAAAAATTCCCATACTCTCGCGCTTACCCAGAGCCGTCTGCGTCGCGACTTTGATTAGATGCGTGGCGTTTGGATAGTTTTGCCCGATGAGCCCCTCCTCATCAGCACCCGCGACGTTAAAGTAACGCAAAATCGCAAATTTGAAATTTTCATTTGAAGCGGCGTAGTCTTTGATGATCCACTCGCTCATTAGCTTGCTTCGGCCGTACGGATTTATCGGATTTGCCGCGGTTTGCTCATCGACCTCGCCGATCTCGGGCTCGCCGTAAACCGCCGCCGTGGAGCTAAAGATAAATTTATTTACGCCGTAGTGCTTACAATAGGTCAAAATTTTAGCGACGTTTGCGGTGTTGTTTAGGTAGTATTTTAGCGGATCTTGCGTGCTTTCAAAAACCTCGATAAATGCGGCGAAATGGA
>NZ_CALIII010000382.1 GCF_938018145.1 uncultured Campylobacter sp. | reverse complement strand
CCGGTTGAGCAGCTAAGCGGCAAAACCGACGCCAAACTCGCGCTTGATATCAAATTTGACCCGCTAGAGGTGACGCCTAAGGGCAAATTTAAGATCACCGGCGGACAAACCCTGATCGCGGGAGCTAAATTTAACGTAGATACCGCAGACGTCGAGCTTTTAAACGACAAGCTAAAGGTAAACGCGAAAAACACGGGGATGGATTTTTTTAGCGCGGACGCGGCGGTAAATCTCGATCTAGGCAAGCTCGCAGGCGACATAAACGGCACGCTAAAAGGGCTAAATTTAGCCTTCGGCAAGAGCGAAATTTTAAAGCTAGGCGCGACGCCGTTTGCGGCTAAGCTTGATTTTAGCGGCAAGGATACGAAGCTAGATATCGCTTTGCCAGCCGCCGTTAGTTTAAAATTCGGCGCGCAAAACGAGATAAATTTGCCTGACGCAAAGAGCCTACTGCCCTACTCGCCGCTGCTAAAAAGCCTGCAAATCTCTGAAGGCGGCGTAAATATAAAAACCAAGGATTTTGAAAATCTTAGCATCGAGGCTAACGGCGTCAAATTTGAAACGCCACTGTTTAAAAAAGACGGCTCGCCGTATGACGCCGATAGCTTTGCGATCGACGTAAACGCCAATGGCGCAACGGGCAAGAGCAAAAGCGGCGGGTTAAATTTCAAAATCTCGGGCGGCAAAACGGAGCTTTTTATAAAGGAGCTTGATCTGGCGCTTAGCGGCGATGAAAATTTGACAGACAAAGACGGCGACATCGAGTTTGAGGCCAAGGGCTCAAAGCTGATTTTAAACGACTTTAACGCAACTCTAGACCTACTAGCCTACAGCGGACAGAGTACGGACGGGACGGTGAGATTTGACGCAAAGCCCGCTCGCGGCAACTTTTCGCTCATAAAATCGGACAAAAAATTTGAAATGTGGGCAAACGACATCAGAGGCGAGTTTATCAACTCGATCTTTAACATCAAAAGCTTTGAGGGCGGCAGCTTTAAAATGCGCGTTTTAGGCAGTAGCACCGATGATTTTAAGGGCGAAGTGAGACTAATCGGCGCCACGCTAAAAGACTATACGTTTTACAACCAGCTTCTGACGTTTTTAAACTCCGTGCCGTCCCTGCTCGTGTTTAAGACGCCGGATTTTGGCGCCGACGGCTATCCGGTGAAATTCGGCAAAATTTTATTTGAGAAAAAGGGAGATGTGCTAAAGTTTCTAGCCATCGAGCTAGAGAGCTCGAGCGCCGATATCGGCGGTCACGGCACGATAAATCTCGCAACCAAAGAGATCGACGTGGATCTGGAGCTAAAGCTGCTAAAGGACGCTAGCTCCATCATCGACAAAATCCCGCTCATAAATCAGATCGTGTTAGGCAAAGACCGCACGCTCTCGACCGTCATCAAGGTGCGCGGAACGCTGCAAAAGCCGCAGTACTCGACGCAAATCCTGCAAGACGCGCTACTATCGCCGTTTAAGATAATCAGAAACGTACTTGAAGCGCCGTTTTTGATATTTGAGTAAATTTGACGAGCTTCCAGGTGTCTGCGCCGCTAGTTTGCGGGTTAAATAAAGCCAAATTTGATGCCCCGCGCAGCTCGACTGCGCAAGGTGTTCGCGGGTTCCTGGCAAATTTAATCAAATTTGCGCTCTTTGCTATTTTTGAATGGCAAGCATAAGCGCCATACCTAAATACGGCAAAAAACCGAATCGAAAACAAAGCCCAAAATCGCAGCGTCAATGACCGCATAGCAAAAATTTCGCCATTAAAATAGAATAGACTCGCTGCGGATTCTCATAAATTTGTAATCTTTATAGGCCGCATACGGAGCTAAAACCGCTAAAACCGCAAGCAAAACACCAAACGTCGCTGCGATATTTCGCGCCGACCGTAGATTTTTGTATGCTTTTTACAAATTTACGGCTAGCTTTAACGCTAGGCGCTATCTTGCCTAGATTGCGGTTTATCGTTAAATTTTACCGCTAGCGGCTCGGACGTTTTGCGGCGTCAAATTTAGCTTTTGATCTCATCGTCAAAAAGCTCATGGACGTCCACCCAAAAGCTTTCGGGCATAAAAATCGGCGAGTCCAAAATCTCCAGCAAACCGTCCTTAAAAGATAAAAACTCCACGACTCTTTGGAGCCCGTCAACGGTTTTTATGCTCATGTCCGCTAGCCGCAGCACCTTTACGAGCTGCATTTTATCAGCCGTCCACTCGGCAAATGCCAAAAACCGCGAATCGTCCGAAAACGTAAAACACGCCGTAGCCTGCTCGCTAAGTAAAATTTGCTCAATCTCGCCGCTTTGGCTAAATTTTACATTTTCGCTCTCGCTTTCTTCGCGCTTCAAATTTAAACCTTGTGCCTCGGCGTTTGCGTCGCCGTTAAATCCACTTTGCAAATTTACGCCGCCTCGCAAAAGCTCAGCGCTCGCGTAAAGCCGTAGCTCGCCCAGACTCGGCGCACCCATAGCTATCTCATGACCTTCAAATTCCGCGCTAAATTTACCGTCCGCGCTACGCTCTTTCGCGCTGTAATTCCAAGCAGAACCCATTTATATCCTTTTCAATTTATCCGCGCATTTGCCTGTACCGCGCAGTAAGCTCTGGCTCTCCGCCCTCGGCTACGCATTTTAGCAGCATTTGCTCTATGGTTTTAAATGAGTATTTAGGCATCTAGCTTCCTTTTAAATTTATCTAGGCGCGTTTTAGAGGGATAAATAAATAGGGTTTCATCAAATTTGCCGCGTT
>NZ_CALIII010000381.1 GCF_938018145.1 uncultured Campylobacter sp. | reverse complement strand
TTAGCCGCGGCTAAAATCTCGCCCGCTAAAATCACGCCCTGACCACCCACCCCGACGAATCTTAACTGCCTTTTCATTTTAGCGCTCCAAAATCGATTTTCTCGCCGTCTCTAGCGGCTTTTATCACCATGTCGTAGGCCTTCGTGTACTCCATGCGCGACTCGTCTTTATGCAGCACTCCGAGCGGAAATTTACCCTCCTGCTCATCCTCGCTCATCGCGTCAAATTTAGCCTTGCTCACCGTGCGACCATCTATCCACTCCAGCATCTGCGTAGCTTGGCCCATTTTGTTTTTGCGGCCCAGATTTATGTGGCAGTTTGAAAATACGTCAAAAAAGCTGTATCCGTCATGCTCAAAGCCCTCGGCAAATATCTTTTCCAGCTTTGCGGGCTCTATCACGCTGCTGCGCGCTACAAATGTCGCTCCTGCGGCGGTTGCGAGCTTGCATGCGTCAAAATTTGGATCTACGTTACCGTACTGCGCCGTCACCGTCCAAAACCCGGTCGGCGTGGTCGGGCTAGTTTGGGAGTTTGTTAGTCCGTAGATGAAGTTATTTATCAAAACATGGTTTAAATTTATATTTCTGCGGCATCCGTGGATCGTGTGGTTGCCTCCTATTGCGAGTCCGTCGCCGTCGCCGGTTACTACGATGACGTGTTTGTCCGGGTTTGCGAGCTTGATACCCGTAGCGTAGGCGATCGCGCGCCCGTGCGTCGTGTGGACGGTGTTGCAGTTGATGTAGGAGCTAAAGCGCCCCGAGCAGCCGATGCCAGAGACCACGCACACGTCGTTCATGTCCCAGCCGAGCTTGTCGATTGCGCGGATTAGCGCCTTTAGTATCACGCCGTCGCCGCAGCCCCAGCACCACAGAGTCGGCATTTTGTCCGTGCGTAGGTAGTTATCGTAGTTAAATGCCATCAAATTCTCCTATTTTTTGCGCGATTTCTTGCGGGCTGATCGGGCGACCGTTGGCTTTTAGCAGCGTCTTAAAGTCCTCTCTTAGCGTGGCTTTGATTATCTCGCCCGTATACTGGCCCAAATTTAACTCGCAGATCAAAATTTTGCTAAATTTAGCCGAGATTTCTCGTAGTTTCGCGCTTGGCGTCGGAAATAGCGTGATAGGCTTAAAAAGCCCTACTTTCACGCCTTTTTCGCGTAAATTTAGCACCGCTTCTTTTGCTGCGCGAGCTACGGAGCCAAACGCGATAATGCAAATCTCCGCGTCATCTAGCATAAACTCCTCGCAAAAATTGATCTCATCTGCGTGCGCGTTTATTTTGTTAAAAAGGCGCTTGATGTTGTAGTCCACGACCGCGCCGTCCTCGGTCGGAAAGCCCGTCTCGCCGTGATGCAGGCCAGTAACGTGATAGCGGTAACCACCGAAAAATTTATTTAGCACAGCAGGCTCGTCCGCCGCAGCCCTGTATGGGCGGTAGTCGGCAGGGTCGCCGCTAAACTGCCTGCGCGAGTAGATTTCAAGCTCACTAATCTGCGGCAGCACGGCCTTCGCGTGCATGTGTCCGATCGTTTCGTCCAGCAGTAAAAACACGGGCGTCATAAACCGCTCGGCGAGATTAAACGCGCGAACGGTCTGCGTATAGCACTCCTCTAGGCTAGATGGCGCGATAACGATGCTGTTTACGTCGCCGTGAGTCGGGTTTTTCGCCTGCAGGAGATCGCCCTGCGCCACGCGGGTAGGCAGCCCCGTGCTAGGGCCGCCGCGCATGACGTTTACGATCACTAGCGGCACCTCCGCGATAAAGCCAAGCCCGATCTGCTCGGCCTTTAGCGAGATGCCGGGGCCCGAGCTTGCAGTCATCGCCTTTGCACCGCTCATCGAGGCTCCAAGGGCTACCGAGATGCCCGCGATCTCGTCCTCCATCTGGATAAATTTGCCGCCGTGCTTTGGCAGCAGCACGCTTAGTTCGTGTGCAATCTCGCTGCTTGGCGTGATCGGATAACCGCCGAAAAAGTTACACCCGCACTCCACCGCCGCAAGCGCGACTAGCTCGTTGCCGCTAGCGATGATCTCTCTTTTGCCGCCGTTATTATTTAAAAATTCGCTCATTGCTCCGCCTCTAATTTTTCAAATTTATTCTCTTTTACGGCGGTCGCGCGCTCTTTACTTTCGGCGGTTAGTTTGGCGAATTTAAATCCCTTCTCCGCCACGTAAATAGCAAAATCGGGGCAGTGCAGCTCGCACTCGCGGCACCCGATACAGGACTCCGGATGCACGACTTCGATCGTTTTGCCTAGCACCGCGCGCGGTTCGACGGCCATCGCCAGTACGCCCGCAGGACAGCAGCTCACGCAGATATCGCACGCCTTACAGCGCGAGATATCGACCCATACGGGGGCGTCAGTTTTTATCAGCATATTTTTCCTTATCAAATTTAACTCGTAACGATAATTTTATAGCATTTAAGTTAAATTTGGTATTTAAATCGGATAGTAAAATAAAATTTGGAGATTTTTTGTATGAAAACGAGCAAATTTGAAACGCCCGTGCGGATATTTTGTGATTTTTGGAGATATTGCTGTAAATTCGGCGTAGAGTAAATTTAGAAAGTCAAATTTACCGCCGCCGATCCGTAAATTTGATGACGAAATTATACGGATACGGCGGTAAATTTGAAGCGATAAGCAAAAATCGGTTAAACTTAGTTTCTCCTTACGCTGGCTTTGCCAAATCCCGAAAATCTGTTCGACGCAAGGCAAGACGTATTGTTATTTTTGCAAGATACGACATAGGAGTTTAGCTCTTTGTTGCCTTTTTTACGCGTGTTTTTATTTTTTAGATTCATAAAATCCACCGCATTTTTGCCTCTTGAGTTATGCGTAAAGCCAACCGTGCCATCTTTTTCTACGCTACTTACTATGCCTACGTGAGTGACGATTTTTGCTTTTTTGTTATTTTTCGTGCTTCTAGTCGTGTTGTTGAAAAATACCAAATCTCCAACCTTCGGATCGTCAAAGGCGATCAGATTTTTACTCTCGTAAAGCTTAAACATAGCTTCGCTTTTTAGACCGTGCTTGGTGTAAAATTTATCGAGCTCCTTTTCGTCGAAAAAGTCTCGATTTAATTTTTTATTCACAAGCGTTACGAAGCCCGAGCAGTCGCCGCCGTCTCTTTTACCTATATATCCTTGCAGGAGATTTAGCAGGGCCGTTTCTTTTGCGTCGAGTCGGTCGCCGGTCTTACCATAAAACGTCTTGCTTCCCCAGTTTTGGATTTTATCCTTTTCTAGCGAAG
>NZ_CALIII010000380.1 GCF_938018145.1 uncultured Campylobacter sp. | reverse complement strand
CGTCTATGCTTGCTAGCTCGCTCTCAAAAAGCCGCGCCAGCTCGTCCTCGGCGCCTTTTATCCTCTCAAAACCGACTTCGTTTCGCAGCGCGTAGGCCAAATTTGCCCGCATAAGCCCGATTATAGGCGGCGTACCGCCCTCCTCTAGCTGCTCGGGATTTTTCAAAAATACGTGCCCTTCGCGGCTAGCGTAGGCGACCGTCCCGCCCGCGGCAAAGGTCGGCACATCGCTGTTAAGTAGCTCTTTTTTGATCGCCAAAAGCCCGCAGCTAGCAGGTCCGCCGAGCAATTTATGCGGCGAGAGGAAAATCGCGTCGAAGTAATCGCAATCTAAATTTGCGTGCGAGCTCAGAGCCGCGCAGTCAAAGGCGATGATGCCACCCGCAGCCCTGATTAGCTCGCTGATCTTTTTATAATCGCTAATGACGCCCGTGACGTTTGAGGCGGCGCTAAACGAGCCGATGATGCGGCGTCCCGCATTAAGTTTTAGGATGCGCTCGAGTGCTAGCAGATCGATCTCGCCGCCCTCGCTAAGAGGCACGCGCAGGTAGTCGCAAAGCCCCTCGCGAAAGCTAAGCTCGTTTGAGTGGTGTTCGTAGGGCGAAACGAGCACGAGCGGAAGCTGCGCGGCGCGTAAATTTGCCTCGCCGATCGCGCTTCTGGTCGCAGGCGGTAGGTAGATGCCTAGCAGCTCCTGAAATTTCTTGATCGCGGCCGTCGCGCCCTGCCCGCAGGCGATGAGATAAAACCGCTCGTCAAGGCCTAGCAGCTTTTTTAGGCTCTCGCGCGCGCCCTCGTAGCGCCGCTGCGTGATGATGGCGCTAGAGCTACTGTCGGAGTGGGTGTTGGCGTAGGTTTTTAAAATTTCGCCTATCTCGCGCTCTACGGGCTCATAAGCAAGCCCCGAAGCGGTGTAATCAAAATAGTGCACGCCAGGTTTTAGGATGATATTTTTTCTTATTTCGTCTAAATTTAGCATTTTTTACTCTTTAAATTTGATACGGTAATTATAGTAAATTTTCGCAAATTTAGGGCTTTTGCGGTGGAAATGATTTAGTAAATTTGGAGATTAAATTTGAGCAAGCTAAATTTAACCGCAAAGCGGCAAATTTAACTTGATAAAGCACAGAAGCGCGAGCCACAGAGGCTCACGACCATTTTATTATTTGTTTATAAAATTTTTCTCTAGCCACTCGATAGCTTTTGCTTCGGTTTCGAAGCGTCCGCTTTTAGCGACTTGATTTTGCCCCTCGTAGAAGCGAATCCTGATACCGTCTTGGACGCTATCTACCTTTACTCTAGTGATCTTGTCTTTGTTTAGATAGACCCTATCGTTTAGTTTTACGTACATTTTTTCTCCCTTAAATTGATGTGGTTTTATTTCTTTTTATCTTTTTTGTCGTCTTTAGTTGCGTCATTTTTCTCGCCGTCTTTTTTCAAAAACAGCTCCTTAAAGCGCTTATCCGCAAAATCCTCGATATCGTTTTGTAGCTGCCTATAGGCGTTTATGAGCTCATGCGCGCGTTCGTTTAGCGTCGTGCCGGCGTTTTCGCCGCCGCCTTGTTTGGTGGTGAAGAGCTCCTCTTTTAGATTTTTTTGCAAAATTTGCAGATGAGTCCAGCATTTTTTATAGTTCATGCCTAGGATTTCGGCGGCCTTTGAGATCGAGCCGACCTCGGCGATGACGTCTAGGACTTCGGTTTTGCCCTTGCCGAATATCAGCTCGCCCTCGTCGTTTTCTATCCAGGTTTTGGTTTTTACTCTCATCTTTTTTCCTTTCTTCTCCTTAAAACACCCCAGCTGGCAGTATTTTACGTCGATTTTATAGTCTTTTAGCGTCGAGCGGATCGTCTTTAGCCCCACGCCCGCAGCCGCGTCTCTAGCGTCTTTGCACAGTATTCTGCCCTTTTCGTCGGTCATCTGTTTTAGCTGCGTCATCACGGTGTATTTGCCGCGTCCGTTTTCCAGCCCGCCAAACTGCCCTAGCTCGCAGTTGTCGATCTTTACGCCCATTTTTTCGGCCTCGTCGCTAACCTCGCCGATCTCCACGCCTAGCTTTGCAGCGATCTTAAACGCCGCGCCGCAGTCCAGCCTGCCCTTTGGATTTAGCAGTTTTGTTATCAGTTCGCGGATTTGCTCACTCATAGATTCTCTCCGCGCCGCTATATACGTTTATGTTTTCGCCGCGCACAAAGCCGCATAGCGTGAGGTTAAATTTACGCGCTATCACGACGCCAAGGCTAGTCGGAGCCGTGCGCGATACGAGCACGGGGATGCCGTGCATGACGGCTTTTGCTACCATCTCGGAGCTTAAGCGCCCGCTCACCATCAAAAACGAATTTTGCAGCTGCGCGCCGGCTAATACCGCCTTGCCGACGGCTTTGTCTATCGTGTTGTGCTGGGCGATATCCTCGCCGATAAAAAACTGCTCGCCGCTAACAAAAAGCTTAGCCGTGTGCACGCAGCCAGTCATCTCGTAAAGCTCGCACTGCGTGTAAAACTGCCCCATCTGGCGCAAAATTTCGTCTTTGTGAAATTTAACCTCGCCCTTTACCGAGCGTGCCGCCATAGCCTCTGGATCGATATTTGCCGTCGAGCTACGCCCGCAGCCGCTGATTATCACCTTTTCCTCGTCAAACTGCTCGAGGCGTTTTTCGTTGATTTTAGCCTTTACCCGCACGCTTAAAGCGTCGTCTGAGAGCTCGATACTCTCGATATCCTCGGGGCTTGCGATCAAATTTTCGCTGATTAGGTAGCCTGCGGCCAGCGCCTCCTGATCGGTCGGAGTTGCCATCACCGCGCCGAAACGCTTGCCGTTTATGTAGATCTCAAGCTTGATCTCGCGCACCAAAATATCATCCACGGCGCTTTTTTGCGCGCCTTTAAATTTGATGATTTGCGTCGTAAAAATAGGTTGCATGATTTTCCTTAATTTTTGCGAAATGATAGCTTGAAAATCTAAATTTAAGATTTGATTGTAGTGAATTCTTGCTTAAATCAAGCAAAAACTTAAACTATTTTTAGTACGATTTTATCGGAGTCTTATTATGATTTATATATGCCTACTTAGCATATATCTTAAATGCAAAATTTCTGCAATCGCCACAAAAAGCTTCACTACTAGTTTAGTCTAAATTTGACTTTTTCATTCCGCCCCTTTTCAAATTTAACCCCAAACCCATTTGTCCCGAATTCCAACTTACGAAATTAAATTTTTCTACTTCATTTATCAAAATACCTAAAATTCCGATAAT
>NZ_CALIII010000379.1 GCF_938018145.1 uncultured Campylobacter sp. | reverse complement strand
GTGCTGCTTTTGCGATGAGATCGCGAGCGCGCTGCTCATCAGCCGCCGTTTTGATGCCAGGAAGCTCGACCAGGATATTATCCTTGCCCTGTCTTGCGACGGTAGGCTCTGCTAGACCGAACTGATCGAGACGGTTTCTGATCGTTTCGACCGCTTGATTTATCGCGTATTCGATAGTTTCGGCCTTCTCGGCGTCGGTTAAGCCGACCGAGTATTTTAGGCCCTCTTTTTGTACATTAAGACCCTTGATATCTTTTAGCATGCCGTCGATTTTAGCGGCTTCGTCTGCGTCGAGTAGCTCAAAGTCCACCTTATCCTCGCGGATCTTAAAGCTATCGATCAAAACGTCCTCTTTTTTTGCAAAATAGTTCACGCTAGCGGCGATCGACTTGATCTTTGAGTGCACGGCCTCCTCGGTCTCGACGCCAAGAAGCATATGAAGTCCGCCCTGCAAATCAAGACCTAGACTGATTTTAGATCCGCCTAGCTTGTCCGTAAAAGACGGCGCGGAAAAGATAATGCCGAAAATCAAAGCCAAAGCAAAGATGATCAGCCTATACGTTATTTTGCCGTTACGCATTTGCTTTCGTCTCTGTTTTTTCTATTTTTCTCGCGACGAATTCGCGTGAAACACGCACGATTACGTCGTCGTTAAGCTTAACTCTGATAAAATCCTCTTCCGGTTTTATCACCTCGCAGATTAGTCCGCCGCTAGTTATGATCTTGTCGCCCTTTTCGAGTGCGGCTAGCATCGCGGCATGAGCTTTTTGCTGTTTTTGCTGCGGTCTGATAACCAAAAAATAAAATATCGCGAAAAGCACGACTAGAGGCAGTAATGAAGCTACGAAATTTCCTTCTTGCATGGGGTTCCTTAATAAAAAAAATTTTAAGCCCTTATTTTAGCACTAAAATTATAATAAAAGCCTTTGTCGGCGCGATTTTAATCTCAAATTTTATACTAGCCGATGTTTTAGGCGGCGAAATTTTAAATTTTATCTCGCCGTTTTTTGCGATCGCGGGCTTTTATTTTCTGCTCAAATTTGACCGCCGCGGCTTTTTTTGGACGGGATTTTTTATCGGGATTTTGTGGTTTTACTGGATCAGCTTTAGCCTCGTTTATTACGAGCTTAGCTACCTCATCCCGCTTGAAATTTTAGCTATCGGGATCATCTACGGCGCGCTTTTTTTGATAGCGGGCATCCCGGCTCAAATTTGGCTAAAAGCTTTGCTGCTTATCTTGGTTTCAAACATTCATCCTTTCGGCTTTAACTGGCTAAATTTAGAAGCCGTTTTCGTGCCGGGAATTTTTGCGCCGAATTTGCTCGCCCTTGCGTTTATTTTCGCCGCGATTTTGTGCCTGTTTTACGTCAAAAACCGCCTCAAATTTATCGCTTTTGCCGCGCTTTTAGCCTGCGCCGTTCAGTATGGTACGCCAAATTTTAAAACTCTGCCTTTTGAAGTAAAGCTCGCAAACACCGAAGTGCCGCAAGAGCTAAAGTGGCAAAAGCAGCTAAAAAACGAGTTTATAAATCAAAATTTAGCCGTCATAGACGAGGCGATAAACGCGGGCTTTAGGGCGGTTATTTTGCCCGAGAGCGCCTTTCCCGTTTATATGACGCACGAGCGAAATTTGACCTCCGAACTACTGGAAAAATCGCAAAAGATCGCTATCGTTGCCGGCGCGCTGGCTCGCGAAAACGGCACCAACTACAACTCGGCGTTTTTCTTTGACCGCGGTAAGATGCGGCGGATGGATAAATTTATCCTCGTGCCTTTTGGCGAGGAGATCCCGCTACCGGCCTTTGCGCGAGATTTGATAAATAAAATATTTTTCGGCGGCGCGAAGGATTTTGAAACGGCGAGCGCTCCGAGCGACTACGAGATAGACGGCGTAAAAATTAGAAACGCGATCTGCTACGAAGCGACCAGGGACGAGCTATTTGAGGGGGAATTCGACGTCATGATCGCAGTGACGAACAACGGCTGGTTCGTGCCTAGTACCGAGCCGAATTTACAGCGCATTTTACTCAGATACTACGCGACGAAATACAACAAAGCAATCTACCATAGCGCAAACGGCTCGCCGTCTGAGATAATAACGCCAAAGCAAGGCTTACTCGATAAATTTTTCAGATAAATTTGCTAAATTTAGGCGTTTTTGCGTTTGCGAAATAGCAACCAAATT
>NZ_CALIII010000378.1 GCF_938018145.1 uncultured Campylobacter sp. | reverse complement strand
GCCGTACAGAGCCCGCGCGAGCCGTGAGCGGTGCTCACATATACGTTTGGTACGTATTTTGGATGCAGATTGGACTTGCCCTTCGTCCAAAGCAGCGACTTGTATGTATCTTTGTAAAAATCCTCGTCGTAAAGCCGCCCGATAAGCGGAAAACGGTCGCCGCTATAGCTGCGGTAGCCCACTTTCGAGCCGATTATTCGGACGTTTTGCGGAGTTTTTATCGTGTTGTTTGAGAGATTTTCAGATGCAGTCAAATTTGACACATCTTGCGCTTGTGCCGAGCATCCAACGGTTTTGGCGCTCAAATCCATACTTTTACTTAAATTTATCGCTTCCAAACGATCCGCATTTTCAGCGTCGCCGTCTCGGCCGATAGTCAAATTTAAATCCTGCTCGCCGTTTAAATTTAGCTGCTCGTTTTTTGCAAATTTGCCGTACAAAAACTCAGCAACATCGGCTAAATTTTTCTCGTCGTCGCTAGAACGCGGCTCGTCTAAAAAAAGATTTCTATCATAAGTCGCGCCGACAACCTGCACGCCTTGGGCAGGCGGGCAAACGTAGCCTTTAGCGCTAAAGGGAGCAGGCGTCCAAACGGCCGGCGCGATATGCGTGACCTGGCCGCGCACGGAGCTAAGCCTGATGTCGTAGTCCGCAAAAAGATCCATACTCTCGCTACCGATAGCAAGCACGAGCACGTCGGCGTCGATGCTTCGTCCGTCCTTAAAGTGCGCCCTAACCGCGCCGCCCTCAAGCGTCTCAAAGCCCGTAAATTCGCAGTTTAAAAGCGTTTTTATGCCTGCGCTTGCCGCCTTGCACATCTTTCTGGGGCGAGCTTTTGCGCCATGAAAAATAAACGCGCTAGCGTAAGGCTCGTCATCAAATTTTAGCTCAAAAACGCCGTTATCCGCGTCAAATTCGCGCCACTCGTAAAAGCGCTCTAGCGTCTTTTGCTCATACGCGTAGTCCGTCGCTCCGCAAAACTCTATCTCCTGGGCGCTGAGGTTTTGCTCGTAAAAGTGCGCCGCCTGCAAAAACGCATTCATATGCATGCGGCCTAAATTTACGGTTGGTTTCGTGATAAGCGGCATCAAAATCCCGCAGTGATTCCCAGAGCCGTTTAGCGCGATGTCGCCGCGCTTTTCGGCGATCGTGACCTTTAAACCGCGCTCACGCAACTTAAACGCGCAAACGCAGCCCGCCACGCCGCCGCCGATAACTAGCGCCGTCTTTGGAGCGATCGTGGCGGCGGGATCAAATCTGCTAAACCAAATCTCGCTCCCAGCTTGTCGCTCGCCGGTAAATTTAGCGCGCAACATCTCTCGCTTTTTACCGTAACCCTTTAGCAAATTTACCTCAAAACCGCTATTTTGCAGGGCTCTTTTTAACGCGCCCGAGGCCGAATACGTGCAAACGCTAGCGCCCAATGCGCATAAATTTGCGATTTTAGCGCAAACCCGCTCGCTCCACATCGCTTCGTTTTTAGCAGGCGCAAAGCCGTCCATAAAAACGGTATCCGCAATAAAACTAAGCTCATCCAAAACCTCAGCCACGTCGCCAAAGCACAAGGTAAGCGTGGCGTTTGGAGCTAAATTTAATCTATGAAATCCGCGAATAAGAGGCGGGTAGGCATCCAAAAGCTCACCCGAAACATCCGCGAGCTCGTTAAAATTCGCGTAAATTTTAGCTAGATCGTCTCTAGCGATAGGCGTTTTTTCGATACTGACGAAATTTAAAAATTTATCCGAGTTTTTAAATCTTTTAAAGGCGCAAAGAAAATTTAGCCCCGCGCCAAATCCCGTTTCAAGCACGTTAAATTCGCTCTTTTTGTTCCAAATTTCGTCAAAAACGGAGTTAAAAACATACTCGCTCTGGCCGATAGGATCGTCTGCATTAAAGTAAATGTCGTCAAATTCTGAACTAAATGGGATACCGTCTTTAAAAACGACTCGCGCGCTTTTCATTGCTGGTTTGAAAAATAGACGTCTATGCCGTCTGCAAGCCCCTTGGCTAGGGCATCTTGGTATTTTGAGTTATTTATGAGCTCGCCCTCGTCTGGGTGAGTGATGTAGCCGACCTCAAGCAGCACCGCAGGCATCAGCGCGCCTACTAGCACCCAAAAAGGCGCCTCGCGAACGCCGCCGTCGGACGCCTTTGAACTAACTGATTTTGCTCGTGCCAAAACTTCGCGCTGAACGTCGATGGCGAGTTTGTTTGAGGCGATGATTTTCTCGCGGTTAAGGAAATTTAAAAATGTCTGCTTAGAAAAATAGTTCATCTCCTCGATGTCGGATTTGTTTTCCAGCGCGGCGGCGTTTTTGCTGCGCTCGGAACGAGCCGGCGAGAGGAAAAACGTCTCTATGCCGTGCATGGTTGCCGCTTTTGTCTTGTTTGGCGCGGCATTTGCGTGGATGGAGATAAAGAGGTCTGCAGCCTTGTCGTTGGCGTATTTCGTGCGGTCGCGAAGGTTGATAAATTTATCCTTGCTACGCGTGTAATAAACCTTGTAGCCGCGCCCTTGCAGCTCCTTACCGGCCTTTTGGGCGATGCTTAGCACGACGTTTTTTTCTTTTAGAGAGCCGTTTATAGCGCCAGGATCGTCGCCGCCGTGTCCTGCGTCAAGGACGACAACCTTGCCTTTAGCGCTTGTGATTTTTTTAGTGCTTGTCGTTTTTACGGGTGCCAGCACAATTTCTTGCTCGTCTTTTTTAGTGGTGCTTTGAGTGCTTTTGGCATCCGTTTTGGCCTGCGCGGTAACTTTTTCCTGCTTTTGCTGAGCGAGCTTTTGATTTTGAGCTTGCGATTGAGCGGTTTTTTGCTGTTGCGGCGCTTGCGCTATTTCAGGCTTTGGCTTGGCCGCGTTTTTTTGGGCTTCTTGCCTTTGTTCTAGCTTAGCTTGTTCGATTTTTTTCTTTTCGGCCATCTGTCTGGCTTGTATTTGAGCCTGCTTTAGGTCGATCGTTTTTTCTACGTTTTGTTTTTGCGAGATTTGCGATTTTTGATGATTATCTTTTGCGGCCGCTTGTTTAGAGTTTAAATTTTCATTTTTTACGGACTTTTGCTCTTGCGTGGGAGAGGCCTTTTTAAAAACTAGCGACCGATCTTCGGCTCTTAGTTTTAAATTTATCTCAAATTTGTTCACGAAAACCACCCTCACGGTGCTCGCATCAAACTGACTTATACGAACCTCATCGACCAAAAATCCCTTTATACTCTCTACCGTTCCAGCGCTCCAAACGCCCTTAAACTGGTATATATCCCTATATAAGCCTTTTTGATTTAGGGTAAATTTATTGATATCGCTGCCGCTTAGCTGCCTATTAAATTTTAGCTCCAAGCTATCGCTACCCCTGATCACGGAAACTAGCGTAAGCTTGTCCTGTTCGGCTGAGCTTTTCTTGTTTACGGGCGCAGAGAGCTGCTTTAGCTCGGCGGATTTTTGCTTGACCTCTTTTTGATCTTTTGCTTCGGGCTGCTTAGGCTTTGGCGCCTCTTTTTCTTTTTTAGGCGCAGGCGCGGCTTTTGGCTGCGGCAGGCCTTTTAGCTCTTTTTCATACGATTTCGTATCAAGCCCCAGAGCTTTTGCACTTTTTATCAGACGCTGCAACGA
>NZ_CALIII010000377.1 GCF_938018145.1 uncultured Campylobacter sp. | reverse complement strand
CCGCGCCGATAGTAGGCGTTAAATTTTGCGTGTTTTGAGCGTTTAAATTTGCGGGTTCGGTTTGTAAGGCGGTTAAATTTTGCTCCGTTTTAGGGCTAGTTGCGACCTGTTTTTTATCGCCCAAAAAAATACCCGTAAGTTTATCGATGGTCGATTTTGCGCTCTGCAAGCCATCCTCTGCCGTGCTTATAAATTTATCGCTCAGCGCCATCGCGCGCTCGTCCGTGATGAAAAAATCCTTTTGATATTTGGCTTCGTAGTAGTTTGACAGCGGTCGCAAAAATAGCGCAATCAGCGTAAAAAACGCGAGAAATACCCCAAAAAACGCTCTCATTAAAATCCTTGATATATAAAGTTAGGCATACCGGACGGCATCAAAAAGTAAATAATTATCCCAAAAATCGCCAAAAAAACGGCTGAAAAAATAACGTTTATATTTGCGAAAAATTTGACCAAAAGCGGATAAACGTCAAGCGCGGCGTATAAAAATACGAACACGAAAACGCCCGCAAATAGCGCGCAAATGGCAAGAAGTTCGCCGCCCGAGTTTCTAAAAATCGCTCCGATATAGCGCACCGCTCCCTCAAAATCCATCGTGAAAAATACCCAAATCATACTCACGAAAATAAACGTAAAATATCGTCCAAGTATGGCCGAATTTAGCCGTTTGCGCTCGCTAGTTAAGTTTAAAAACACGACGCCAAGGCCGTGGATGAGCCCCCAGAGTAAAAAGCTAAGCCCCGCGCCGTGCCAGACGCCCGAGATCGCAAAGACTAGCATCACGTTTAGCTGCGTTTGCGCCTGCGTGCCGCGACTGCCTCCGAGCGGAAAATAGACGCACTCTTTAAAAAAAATCATGAGGCTGATGTGCCAATTTTGCCAGAAAATTTTTAAATTTCGCGCCGTAAAAGGGCGGTTGAAGTTTTGCGGCAAAACAAAGCCGCACATGAGTCCTAGCGCCGTCACGAAGTCCACGTAGCCGCTAAAATCGGCGTAAAGCAGCACGCTGTAGCCAAAAAGTGCGCCAAGAAGCTGCGAAGCGGGTAGGGTGGGCGCGGCAAAAACGGGATTAACTATCTCGAAAAGATGGTTTGCGACGATGAGCTTTTTAAAAAGTGCGGAGCATAAAAGTGCAAATATCACGGGGCTAGCGCGAAAAACCTTGGGAGAGTTTAGCGTCTCGAAAAAGGGCTTTGGCCGTAAAATCGGACCCGAAATAATCGCGGCAAAAAAGCTAAGAAAAATCAGCGTATCAAGATAGCTAGGCGCCTCTAGCTCGCCCTCTCGCACGGCTTTTAGTAGCAAAATGCTCATAAACGAATAAAACGAAATGCCAAGCGGAAGCGCGATGGTTTCAAGCCTCATGACGCCAAATTTGATCGTAAAATAGCCGCCGTATTTAAAAAACGCAAGCGCGCAAAGCACGAAAATAATGCCCGCGGCAAACGGGATCACTGAGTCTTTGCCCTGAGCCGCCCTTACAAAAAGAAAAATCGCCGTGCTAAAGATAAAATTTATGATTAGAAATTTAAGCCCGAACGAGGCTAAAAACAGATAAGAAAAGGCGAGTAAAACGGCTTTTTGCAGGTGCGGGCGCGTGTTTAAAAAATAATAAATCGGCCAAAAAATAAAAAAGCACAAGCCAAATTCTATGGAAAAAAGATTCATATCCCGCCTAAATTTTTGCGTAATTATATAAAAAAATTATTTTGGGTTAGGTTAAATTTACGTTTGACGGGAATTTAAAATTTGACTTGCGGTTTTGCTTGCGCGTGTTTTAAATTCGGCATCAAATTTGTGGCCTAAATTTGAGTTCAAAACACCTCAAATTCGCGTCCAAATTTGAGCCCTAAATTTCTCGCCCTCTTGCGAAAATCAGCTAAAATTTAAAGCCGCTCTATCGCCGAAAGTACGTTTGCCGCGTCGTTTGCGGGCTCGGCCACGTCGTTAAATCTTTTTACGACTTCGCCGTTTTTCATAATCAGCGTTTGGCGGCGGTAAAATTTCTTGCCGTCGTTTGTGGTAAAAGTTTGCAAATTTAGCGGGGATTCTAGCTCGAAGTTTTCGTCGCTTAAAAAGATAAAATTTGCGCCTACGCTTTGTTTAAACTCGTTCATCTTTTCTACGCTTTGAGAGCCGATGGCGATTAGCGTAAAGCCTGCAGATTCGAGCTTTTCAAGGTTTTCTTGGTAGGCTTTGCACTGAAGCGTGCAGCCGGTTAGCCCCTTTAAATCCTTTAAATTTTCAGGCAAAAACTTCCCGCTCTTGCCCATTTTAGGATATGTAAAAACTATGCAGTTTTTGTCGCCCGTTAGCTCGTCAAATTTGACCGGATTTGCGTTTATATCTTTCATTGCGTCCTCTTTGAGTGTGAATTGTTGAAAAAA
>NZ_CALIII010000376.1 GCF_938018145.1 uncultured Campylobacter sp. | reverse complement strand
CCGAAAGTGCCCTTGCAATTGCTACCCTTTGTTTTTGTCCGCCAGAAAGCATGGAAGGATAGCTGTCCGCCTTATCATAGAGACCAACTAACTTTAAAAGTTCAATTCCCCTTGCTCTGGCTGTATTCATATCAACTCCCGCTATTTCCAAGGGGTATATGACATTTTTAAGCACAGTTCTCTGCTCAAAAAGATTGAAATGCTGAAACACCATGCTTACCTTGCGGCGAATTTCATTGATATTCGTGCCTTTGTCGGTAATATCCTTGCCGTCTATTTTGATCGTGCCGCTAGTCGGGGTTTCGAGCAAATTTAAGCAGCGCAAAAATGTCGATTTCCCTCCGCCGCTAGGGCCGATTATCGCTACGATATCGCCTTTATTTATCGTCTTACTAATGCCGTCTAAAACGAGCAGCTCGCCGTAGTATTTCGTTAAATTTGAGATCTCAATCATTTCTATTTAACCTTCTCTCCAGCATTTTTACCAGAAGCGAGAAAAATTTCACGCTCGCATAGTAGATCACTGCGGCAAAAAGTATCGGCTGGACGGTATAAAGCGCCGCCTGCATACTTTTTGAAAAAAACGTAAGGTCGGTAATTGCGACCAAACCTACGACCGAGGTTTCTTTAAAAAGGCTTATAAACTCATTCGCAAGCGCGGGTAGGATGTTTTTTATCGCCTGCGGAAAGACGATCTCTTTCATCGCCGTGCCGTATCCCAGACCCATCGCGCGCGCGGCTTCCATCTGGCCGCGATCGACGCTATTTATGCCGCTACGCACGATCTCTGCGACGTAGGCGGAGCTGTTTAGCCCAAGCGCGATCAAAGCGACGTAAAAGTTATCGCTCCAGGTCGCGAAAATCACGACCGAAAATATAAGAAGCTGCAAAATAATCGGCGTTCCGCGCAGGATATCTACGTATTCGTCGATGAGAAAGCTTAAAATTTTGATATTTAAAAACTTTAAAAACGCCAAAATAAAGCCCAAAGTCACGCCGATAGCCGTGCCGCCGATGGTGAGTCCCAGCGTCACGCCGTAGCTTTTAAGGTAAGCTAGACGTTGAGCCTCGTTTAACTCCGTCGGATAAAAATAATAAACGCCCGCGGAGACGATGACGACGAAAAACAGCGCCCTGAAAAATTTTTCGTTTAGCATTTCTTAAACCTTAAAAGTGTAATGAGGGTTAATAATACGGAAAAAAATATAAATTTAACCTTTTTTACGCGAAAAAATTATCTTTTAAACAAATTTATCATATTATCGTAACTTAAATTTAAAAAACCGAGGGAAATTTAATGGACTATGCACGCTATATCGCCATCGCGCTGTATTTTGGATTTTTGCTTTTCGTGGGGCGATACTCTTATAACAAAAACGCCAATATGGGTGAATATCTGCTCGACAACCGCCGCCTAGGGCCGGTCGTAACCGCGCTAAGCGCCGGAGCTAGCGATATGAGCGGCTGGATGCTGCTGGGCGTACCGGGCGCGCTATATGCCACGGGGCTAGCTACGATTTGGATGGTTTTGGGGCTCGTTATAGGAGCGTATTGCAACTACCTCTTTTTAGCTAAGCGTCTGCGCGTCTACACCGAGGTCGCTAGCGACAGCATCACGATCCCCGATTTTTTACAAAATCGCTTTAAGGACGAGACTAAAATTTTACGCATAGTCTCCGGCCTTTTGATTTTGATATTTTTCACGCTATATGTGAGCAGCGGGATAATCGCGGGCGGTAAAAGCTTTGAGAGCTTTTTTGGATTAGATTTTAAATTTGGCGCGATCTTTACGCTCGCTATCGTCGTTTTTTACACGTTTTTCGGCGGATTTCGCGCGGTTTGCATTACGGACGCGTTTCAGGGTATGTTGATGTTTTTGGTTCTAGTTGCCGTGCCCGTAGTCGCGTTTTGTAATCTAAATTTGCCAGACGGCGCTACCTTTTGGAGCGAGGTGGCAAAATACGGCAAAAACCACCTAAACGTCTTTTACGACCAGACTTTTTTAAGCATCTTAGGACTCATGGCGTGGGGGCTTGGGTACTTCGGACAGCCGCACATCATCGTTAGATTTATGGCGATACGAAGCTCAAAAGAGCTAGCCCAAGCGCGCCGCATCGGTATCGGCTGGATGGCGATAGGCTTAGCTGGAGCGATGATGAGCGGACTGATCGGCTTTGTGTATTACAGCGAGTTAAATTTGCCTCTAGCAGACCCAGAGAAGGTCTTTTTGCAGCTTGGCGAGACGCTGTTTCAACCGTTTTTTGTGGGTATTATTATCTCGGCCGTACTTTCAGCTATCATGAGCACGATCTCTAGCCAGCTTTTGGTTAGCGCAAGCTCGGTGACGCAGGACTTCGTGTTTGCCTTTTATAAAAAAGAAATTTCGCAAAAAGCTCAGGTCGCAGCCGGCAGATACGCCGTCGTGGCCGTCGCGCTAGTGGCTACCGCGCTTGCTTTTAGCTTTAACGAAAGCGTGCTAAACGTCGTGGGCTACGCGTGGGCGGGCTTTGGCGCGAGCTTTGGGCCGGTGCTGCTTTTTAGCCTTTACTGGCGCAGGATGAGCGCGCTAGCGGCCTTGCTAGGTATGATAACGGGCGGAGCGACGGTGATCGCGTGGATAGCGCTGGGGCTAAATTCTTACGTTTACGAGATATTGCCCGGCTTTGCGGTTTCTTGCGTCGTGATTTATCTAACCAGCCTCTACGGCGACGCGATAGACAAGATGAGCAACGAGCCAAACTCGGCCACCGTGCAGGACGAATTTGAAAAAATGAAAACGAGGCTGTAAATGCAAAGTAGCGTAAAATGCGGTAACTGCGGCGCCGAAGTCGATGTAAATTTAGCCCTTAAAACAGAGCTTGAGCTTGAAATGAAGCAAAAAATGGCGGCGGCCAGGCGAGATTTCGACAAAGAGATCGAGACCAAAAGGGCCGAATACAAGGCGCATTTGGACGCTTTAAACGCGAAGGAAAAAGAATTCGACGCTAAATTTGCCGCAGCCCTAAACGCTAAAAAAACCGAGCTCGAAAATGAAATAAAAGCAAAACTCGAGGGCGAAAATTTAAACATAGTAAATGCCCTAAAAACCGAGCTTGAAGCCAAGTCAAAGCAGATAAACGAGCTAAATTTAAAGACGCTTGAGATAGAAAAACTAAAACGCGAAAAGAGCGAGTTTGAAAGCGCGCTGATGGCTAAAACCGAGGCTGAGCTAAGCAAGCGCCTAAGCGAGGAAAAAGAGCGGCTAGGCAAGGCTTTGGCTGAACAAAACGAGCTAAAATTTAAGCAAAAAGACGAGCAGCTAGAGGCGCTAAAAAAGCAGCTAAACGAGGCGCAAAGGCGCATAGAGCAGGGCAGCGAGCAGCTACAAGGCGAGACGCAAGAGCTAGCCATCGAGGCGTGGCTGCGGGAGAAGTTCGTATTTGACACCATAGACGAGGTCAAAAAGGGCGCAAACGGCGCGGACGTGATGCAGATCGTAAATACCCGCGAGGCGCAAAACTGCGGCAAAATCTACTACGAGAGCAAACGCACGAAAAATTTCTCAAACGAATGGATAGAAAAATTTAAGGCCGATATGCGTGCCTCGGGCGCTGACGTCGGGGTGCTAGTTAGCGAGGCGCGTCCAAAGGAGCTAGAGCGCATGGGGCTGGTTGACGGCGTATGGGTGTGCAACTACGAGGAGTTTAAGGCGCTTTGCTTCGTGCTAAGGCAGGGCGTCGTGGAGCTAAATTTCGCTAGGAACTCCGCGCAAAACCGCTCAAACAAGATGGAGATGCTCTACTCGTATCTGGTTAGCAACGAGTTTAAGATGCGTATCGAGGCCATCGTGGAGGGCTTTTCTGCGATGAGCGAGGAGCTGGAGCGCGAGAAAAACGCGATGAAACGCATCTGGAAGAGCCGCGAAAAACAGATCGAAAAGGTGCGCGACAACGCGATCGAGATGTTTGGCTCGATAAAGGGGATCGCGGGAAATGCGATAGGGGAGATAAGGACGCTGGAGCTGGGGTTTGATGCGGGCGATTTTGATTCCCCATAAACGGCGGATTTTAGAATAAATTTTTCTACACCAGTCGCACTCACGCACGACTAGTCCGCTCCTTTGCGGGTAAGAAAAATTTATTTAAACTATGCCTATTCTGCATGGAACATTTGTCTCATATCCTGCTAAATTTGCAAATTTAACTCTGCTAAAATTTAAAAACGAAAGGCTCAAATTTGAGTGATTATGATTTGCCTAAAGGCGCCAGGCTTGATGACGATGAGAAGGTTCTGTATTGCTATCAAAATTTAAATTCTTTTTTTGTCGTTAGGATGTTTATTTGCATGTTTTTGCTATTTGTTTTGTTTAATATCATAGACGGCAGTATCTTGTCTATGCTTGTCATATCCGCCGTTTCAATTTTTCTATTTTACATTATGTGTTGCGAGATATTAAATTATAAAAGGCGATGCATATGTATTACCAATCAAAATTTTATTACCGGAAATAATATAAAAACAAAAAAAGAGGAAATATCATATTTCTATACAATTTATGCATTCGGATATCGTCCTGTAATCGTCTTTTATAAAAATAAAAAGTTTTTGTATTTTTTATTTGTCGAGGATGATGTAAATTTTAAAACTGCGATGAGCGCTATTTACAACATCTCGCTTAATGAAGATTTTAAATTTGATTTAGGTAGCGGAGCGTATGGATTCGCCAAGAGCTATGCGATAAGGAAATTAATAAAATAGTGCAAGTACGCAAAAGCATATTGATTAAGCACTGGTTCGGTGCGCCGCCGCGCTATATATTTTAAATTTGTAATGGGGCTAAATCTGCAAATTTGACTCGGCCAAAATTTAAAAAGCCAGCGAAGTTCTACTTTAGCTTCACTGCGTTCGCTAGCGCTTAAGGCAGCCTGCAAGCAAGAGGAGACTGCTACGCTTGCAACCGCCAAGCATGGCGCAGTTTAAACCCATCAATATAAAAGCAAAATAACGTCAAATTTTAACAAACTAAATTTTACATTTTCAAGATGCGGGGCTAGGCGAGTAAAATTTTTCAAGTTTTCTCTCAAATTTAACTCGCATCGACATAAATTTGATACTTACCGCAGCGGATGCAACGAAACAGATAGCCCGCCATATCGCCGCCCGCGACTAGGTAATCACGCACGTCCTCTACCGCAAATTCCCCGCGTAGCGCGTAGTCTGCAAACACCTCCTCCGCTATGCCCAAATCCTGCAGCTCCTTTGTGCCCACGTCGCCCAAAAACTTGCAGTAATCGTCGCAGCAAGCAAGCCAGTGCTCCCCCTGCCAGCTAAAATACCCGGGCGTCCTTTTAAATAGCTCCTCGGTTTTGCTCTTCGCGTCTGCAGCGCCCGGCGGCAGAGGATCCGCGTCCTGGATGAAGCCGGCGTCAAATTTCGCCGCTGCCGCGTCGCCGTTTTGTGCATACTGCTTTAGATAGCCGAGCTTTTTGAGCTGTTTTCTGTCTTTCGGATCGCAAATTTTACCGAGTAGTTCGCAGGCGCTCTTTTTTAGCCCAAGTAGCTCGTAAACGTCTACCAGTACGAGCTTCGCCTCTTTTTCGGCGTTTTTTTCAAGCTCGTCCTTGAACTCATAGAGCGCCAAAATGCTCGCCGCGCCGCCACCCGAGTCCCAAAACGCCTTTTGAATCGCGATATATCTTTGTCTAAGCTTATCCATTTTTCCCCTCAAATTTGCGGTTGCGGACGGTACCGTCCTTAAAATTTACCGAGCGGACCCACTGTCTTATCGGACGCCGAATTTGGGCCAAATTTTACTCCGCGCAGATCGCTTTGAGCTTTGCAAGATCTAAAATCAAACTATGCGAAAACGCGTCTATCACGACTCCGGCGTATTTGCCATCAGCGCTTTCTAGCATCGCGGCGTAGTCTTTTAGGCGCAGGTTTATCGCCTCCTGTTCGGCGTCGTTTCGCCATCTCATCATCTCGGCTCTGCTAGAAAACGCCGGAAAATAGCTAAGCCCGCTCTCCTCGTCTTCAAGCAAGACAAATTTGATATTTGAGCCTTCTTCTTCGTAAACTGCGCTGCCGTCTGGTTTTGCTAAGGCTTGATTTATGAGTACGGGCGCCAAAAACTCGGCCTTTTTTAGAGCCGAGATTAGCGCCTTTTCGCTCTGCTCGCCGCCGTCTAGTAAAAATGCGTCTATGAAATCGTTTAAATTTTCGTTCATCTCTCGCCTTGGATTAAATTTGGCGTATTATACATTTTTGCGTTTTTAAATCAAAATTTAGCAGTAAATAAGCTTTGCGTTGCTATAATCACAACCTCACTTCAGCTGGCGGGTTCATAGCTCAGTTGGTTAGAGCATCCGGCTCATAACCGGATGGTCCCAGGTTCGAGTCCTGGTGAACCCACCACCCATTCACATTATTTTTCAAATTTTAAAAGTCAATTTTATCATTAGACATAATCTAAAACAATATTGTATGTCAAATTTGAGTCGATTCCTAAAATTTAGCGGTCAAATTTGATGTCAAATCAAACAAAGGCGAAATCTGATTCGCCTATTTTTTGGTTTGTTTTAGCAGGTTCATCTTCATCTCGTAGTAGTCCACGCTCATATCGACGTAGTGTTTGTGCGGGTTTTCAAAGCGCTGCTCCTCCTGCCAAATTTCATTTTCCAGCTGCTCTTTTACGTACTCTCTGATTTGCGCTAAATTTACCTTTTCGCCCACGCGTTTGCCGTCTTTTACGACTAGATTTTGCAGCTGTTTTGCCGTGCACCCCTCAAAATACAGCTCCTTCCACGGCCTATCGGGATCTATGTAGCGGTAGGGTTTTGAGAGGTCGGGCGTTTCGTCCGCGTTTGCGATGAGGTCGGCTATGGCTTGGCCGTTTTGGTAGATGCGCCAGACCTTTTTTATGCCGGGATTGGTCATCTTTTCTACGGCTTCGGATAGCTTGATGCGCGGGCTAAATTTGCCGCCGTTTTCGACTGCTACTAGCTTATAAACCCCGCTAAAAATCGGATCGCTTTTGGAGGTTATCAGCCGTTCGCCCACTCCAAAGCCGTCTATTTGCCCGCCTTGAGCCAGGATCGAGGCGATAGTGTACTCATCCAGGCTGTTTGAGACCGTGATCTTGCAGTCTTGTAGCCCTGCGGCATCCAGCATCGCGCGCGTTTTTTTGGATAGATATGCTAGGTCGCCGGAGTCCAGTCTGACCGCTTTTAGGCGTTTGCCCAGCGGCTCTAGCACCTCTTTTGCCGTTTTTATCGCATTTGGCACGCCGCTATGTAGCACGTCGTAAGTATCTACTAGCAGCGAAGCGGAGTCCGGATAGAGCAGGGCGTAGCGCTTAAAGGCTTCAAATTCGTCGCCAAAATACATCACCCAGCTGTGCGCCATCGTGCCGGTCGTCGGTATACCAAAGGCCTTAGCCGCTAGCACCGTTGCCGTACCGTCTGCGCCGCCGATGTAGGCCGCCCTCGCGCCGTATATCGCGGCGTCTAGGTTGTGCGCGCGCCTAGCGCCGAAGTCAAACACGCTCCTGCCGTCCGCGGCCTTTACGACACGCCTGGCCTTGGTCGCGATGAGGCTTTGGTGGTTTATCTGCGATAGGATCGCGGTTTCTATGAGTTGCGCGTCGATAGGCGAGGCTACGACGGTCATAAAAGGCTCTTGCGGATAGATGATCGTCCCCTCGGCAAATGCGTATATATCGCCTTTAAAGCGAAATTTGCGCAGATAATCCAAAAAATCCTCGCTAAATAAATTTAATGAGCGCAGATAATCCACGTCGCTATCGTCAAAGTGTAAATTTTCTACATATTCTATGATCTGCTCAAGTCCTGCAAATATCGCAAAACCGCCGCCGTCTGGCACCTTGCGGTAAAAAACATCGAACGCCACGCGCGGCTGATCTCCGCTTTTAAAATACCCCTCCGCCATCGTAAGTTCGTAAAGATCCATCACCATGCTGACATTTCTCGCGTCAAACTGCGTCATTTTTGCCCTTTCTCGTTAAAATTTGATAATGATATAACCCCGCGGCTTGCGAGACGCTGAAATTCGGCGGAGCGCTTTTTAACAAATATATTATTTAATCTCATAATATTATCACTTTTTATCGGTTTTTAAGCTCTATTAGCATATAGTTTTAAAGTTTTTATTTAAAAAAAATTTTTATATTATTTTTATATTTTAAATTATTTTTTGAGTTTTTAGACGTTGAAATCTGTAAATTTAGGAGGATTTTATGAAGCAAGCCTTGCTTTTAAGCAGCTCAAGCTACAAAGATACGGGCTATCTTAGACACTGCAAAAACTGGGTGCATGATTTTATAAAAGAGTGCGGAGTTTACGGCGAGCAGGTGCTTTTCATCCCGTATGCCGGAGTAAGGCGCACAAACGACGAGTATGAGCAAAAAGTCATCGACTGCCTGGAGTACAAAAATATCGCGTCCATCCATAAATTTAGCGATCCAAAACGCGCCGTAGCCGAGGCTAAAGCCATCTGTATCGGCGGCGGAAACACCTTTGCGCTGCTTTACTATCTTTATAAATTTGATTTAGTCGAAGCTATCAGACAAAGAGTGGAGGCCGGAGTGCCGTATTTTGGCTGGAGCGCGGGTGCAAACGTCGCCGGAAGCACGATGATGACCACAAACGACATGCCTATCATCATGCCAAAAAGCTTTGACGCGTTAAATATCTTCCCGCATCAGATAAATCCGCATTTTATCAGCGGCAAGATCGCTGGGCACAACGGCGAAAGCAGGGAGGAGAGGCTGGAGGAGTTTTTGATAGTAAATCAAAAAAGCCTGATCTATGCGCTACCTGAAGGCACGGCTCTAAGGATAAAGGGCGAAAACGCAACCGTAATGGGCATGGAAAACAGTCCGGTTTTAAAAATGGCGTATCAAAAAGAAACCGAGCTCATAAAAGTCGGAGATAACTTTAAATTTTAGTCGTTTTAGGTTCGCGGCTCAAATTTCAAATTTGAAACTGTTTTAGAAGAGCCTTCAAATTTGGATTTGGCATCGATCGGCGACAAAAATAAAAAGATTAAATTTGACTCAAATTAGCGCGCAAAATCCAAGCGGCGCAAATTTGAGTCAAATTTGAAACAGGTATAAAACACAAAACGAAAGGGGACAAAATGGCTACTGCTAAGCTAATCTGTGCGGTCATAGGCTTGATCGCCGTCGTGTTTTTATTGGTCAAAAAAAGAGAGACCAAAACCGTGCTCATCGGCGTGGGACTCGTGCTCTGCGTCATCTGTCTAAATCCGCTCGGAGCGCTTGAGAGCTTTACGAAGTCGATGACTTCGGCCGGCCTTATCAAGGCGATTTGCGCCAGCATGGGCTTTGCTTACGTTATGAAGGTGACTAAGTGCGACCAGCACCTGGTTTTGCTACTTACCAAGCCGATGAAAAATATCGGATTTTTGCTGATTCCGGCTACATTCGTGCTGACTTATTTTATCAATATCGCGATACCGTCGGCTGCGGGCTGCTCGGCTGCGGTCGGAGCTACGATGATACCGCTTTTGATGGCCTCTGGCGTACGTCCTGCGATGGCTGGAGCGGCGGTGTTTGCGGGTACGTTTGGCGGCGTGCTAAGCCCTGGCTCAGCGCACAACATCTTCGTAACCGACATGGTTAAAAAGACAAACGAAGCCTACACCGTCCAAGACGTCATCGGCGTGCAGTTTCCAAACGCCGTAGCCGCTGGTATCGTCGTTTTGATCGTGATTAGTTTGACGGCGATTATCTTTAAAGATTATCAAAAAGGGCAGGATTTTTCGCCTAAATCTACAAGCAATTCCGGCGAAGCGACGCAGACGAAGGTAAATTTGCTGTTTGCTCTAGCGCCTCTCATCCCGCTAGTTATCCTAGTCGTCGGCGGTACGGGCCTAAATAAAATCTCATGGCTAGCATGGACGAAGATGGGCGTGGCCGAGGCTATGATTCTTGGCGCTATCATCGCGGTTTTCATCACGTGGACGAGCCCGGAAAAGATCACCAAAGAGTTTTTTAACGGTATGGGTAGCGCCTACGCCGAGGTCATGGGTATCATCATCGCAGCTGGCGTTTTCGTCGCGGGTCTAAAGGCGTGCGGCGCGATCGACGCGGTCACCGAGTGGCTAAAACACTCTCAGGAGTTCGTGCGCTACGGCGGTACTTTCGTGCCGTATCTCATGGGTACGGTTACGGGCTCGGGCGACGCGGCTACTATGGCGTTCAACCAAGCTATCACCATTCACGCCTCAGACCTTGGCTTTGCGCAGGATAAACTAGGCATGGCCGCTGCGATCTCAGGCGCGCTAGGCCGCTCGTCGTCTCCTATCGCTGGTGCAGCGATCGTGTGCGCGGGTCTAGCTATGGTTAGCCCGGTTGAGATAGCTAAGCGAACGGCTCCTGCGATGGCGATAGCCGTGTGCGTTATAGCGTTTTTTATGCTCTAAATTTACGGAGCTAAATTTGATAAAGTCGGCGCCTTGCCGACTTTGCATTTGCCGGGGCGACGCCTGTCGTCCTGGCTCATGATTTGGTTTTTGCGAGAGATGTTCATACGTGCAGCTTGCCGCTAAAATTTAAGGCTAAAACAGCAAATTTTCCCATCAAATTTACCGCACAAAGGTGGTCAATGTTATTTTTGAGTAAATTCTTTATAGCGGTCGCAGGCTAGCTCGGGCTCCATTTTGCACGCTTTTTTGAGGTATTTTTCGGCTGCGTTTGCGTCCTCTTTGACGCCTCGTCCCTGTGCGTATAGGTTGCCTAGATTGTAGCACCCGCCGCCGTTGCCCATCTCGCAGGCTTTGGCGTAAAATTCGCTAGCTTTTGCGTAGTCTTGCCTGGCGCCGCGCCCGTTTGCGTAGGCAAAGCCCAAATTTGAACAACCCGCTTCATCGCCCATATCGCAGGCCTTTGCGTAAAGCTGGGCGGCTTTTTTGCTATCCTGCGCCACGCCGTTGCCGTTGCCATATAAAAAGCCCAAATTTGAGCAGCCTGCACCGCTGCCTAGCTCGCACGCCTTTGAGTAGAGCTCTGCCGCTTTTTGATAGTCTTGCGCGGCTCCGTTTCCCGCGTTATCGTATAAAACTCCAAGCTCATAGCAGCTTGTGCCGTTTTTACCGTCGCACTCCTTTTGCAGCGCGTTTATATCGGCGCCGACAGCCAAAACCGAAGCGGCGATCAGCGGTAAAAATATCTTTTTCATCAAATTTGCTCCTATTTAAATTTGCTTTCGCATTTTACGCAAAGCGAGCTTAAATTCGGGCGACTCGGTCAAATTTACGGTTCAAATTTGACGTAAATTTGAGCTAGCGCCGTTAAGAGATGGGTCTCGTAAACGTAGATAAAGGTAGTAAGCGGGCGATTGTGATTTGCAAATTTGAGAGCGAAGTCGCCCTCAAATTTGACCCGGTTTATTTCTCTGCTATGATTTTTACGATCTCGCAGATGACGTTGCTGGCCGCGCGTAGCGATTTTACCGGCAGGTACTCGTAGATGGAGTGAAAGTTGTGCGCGCCGGTAAAGAGATTCGGACACGGTACGCCTTTTTCCGAGATGACCGCGCCGTCGTATCCGCCTCGCATCGGGATCACTTTTGGCTCGATATTTAGGCGTGCGTAGGCCTGCTTGGCCGCGACGACGGGCAGGCTGTTTTCTCCGTCAGCGAGGTAGTTAAATACGTTTTTGTAGCGGTCTTTTAGGCTGATCTGCACTCTGTGCGCGCCGTAAATTTTAGCAAACGAGTCGGCTAGATCTTGTAAAAACGCCATGCGCTGCGCGTATTTCGCCTCGTTAAATTCGCGAACGTCGAGCTTTAGCACGGTCTTTGCGCTGTTGCCAGATAGCTCCTTGACCCAGTAGTAGCCCTCGACGCCGTCGGTGTATTCAGGCGCTTCGCCGCCCGGTAGCATCGAGATAAATTTGTGCGCGAGTAGCAAGGAATTTACGAGCTTGCCCTTGGCGTTCATCGGGTGCGCAGACTGCCCGACGAAGGTCACGACCGCGTCGCCTGCGTTCCAGTTTTGGTAAATCAGCTCGCCTATGCCGCAGCAATCAAGACAGTAGGCAAAATCAGCCTTGATCTCCGAGACGTCAAGCGCCTTGGCTCCGCGCAGGCCTTGCTCCTCGTCGGGTAAAAAGCCAAACGTCACGTCGCCGTGCTCGATTTGCGGGTTTTGTACGAAAAACTGCGCAGTGTTTACGATGGCGGCGATCGCGGCCTTGTCGTCGGCGCCTAGCAGGCTGGTGCCGTCGGTTACGATGAGATCGTCTCCGACATAGCTCGCTAGCTCTGGGAATTCGCTTTGTTTTAGCGCGATACCTAGTTCTTTATTTAGCGTGACGTCGCCGCCCTCGTAGCGCACGATTTGCGCTTTCGTGTCGTTTTTTTGCTCCGCGCTAGTATCAAGGTGCGCGAAAAACGCCACGGACGGCAGCTTTTTAGAGGAATTTGACGGCAAAACAGCCGTAGTTATGGCGTTTTCTCGTCTTTTTATATTTTGCAGACCAAGCTCTTTTAGCTCGCTTTCTATCAGCTTTGCCAGATCGTGCTCGGTTGGGTTTGACGGCATCACGCCCGCCGCGCCCGCTTCGCGGTTTGTCGTTGTGTTGATTTTTGTATAGCGTAAAAATCTCTCGACTATGTCCATGTTTGCTCCTAAATTTGAGATAAAATTTATGAAATTATACTATCTTTTAATTAAGCTTAAAATAAAATTTTAATATTTTTGGGCAAGTTTAAAATTTAATCGGTATAATTCGCAAACTAAATTTAAAGGAGCAAAAATGCGAAATTTACGCTACGTAAGCGATTTTTCGGACTTTCATCAGGTTTTTTCGGCGACGCTGGGCAAGATGGCGACCGTGCAAAATAGATTTGCGGATATCGTCGGCAACCTCGACTGGAACGTTGATTTTGATCGATGCGAGATAGCTTTCGGCGATCAAATTTACAAGATACAGTTTATCGGCAGCGAGTCAAACGTGAGCGACACGTGGCTGTGGGGACACGCGAACGTAAATAACTTTGGCGAGGAGGCGACGCGGTTTTCTGCGGAGGTGTTGCGCGCGGGGCTAGAGTGGGGTTTGCAAGCTTTTAGCGAACCGAGCTTTGAGCTGGATGAAACCTTTAACGGCCATACGCTATGTATCGCCGCGTGCGGAGTCGCTGACGAAAATTTATGCTACTACGGCTGCAGGCACGATAAAGGCTGTGCGTTTGTGGCTATAACTGATGCGCCGGATTTGCTTTTTGAGCCTCTTAGCGCGCACGAGTTTGTCAAAACAGCAAGTAGCTGCATACAAAATCACGACGTAGATCACAAAATTTTCATCAAAAGCTTTTTGGAATTTAACGGAGTCAAATTTGATGAAAATATCGAGAAAGGCGGATTTTTTAAGAAAGCCAAAGACGAAATCGTAGCTAAATTTGACAAAGAGCTTTTGATCAAATTTGACGACAAGGGTAGGATTTCGGAGTTTAAATACGAATTTTAATTTGTGTAGTTTGAGCGAGGCGATGAGCTAAAAGCCCACCGCCTTAAATTTACGAATGAAAGTGAAACTCGTCCGGGTGATCGAGCGCGTAGCGGAATTTCTCCATATCTACTTTTTTATCCCAGATCGAGATGATTAGGCAGCCTACGGCGTTGCCGCAGAGGTTTCCGACCGCGCGCATCTCGGACATAAATTTATCCACGCCAAGCAGCACCGCAACCGTAACGACCGGGATACCTGCGCTAGGAAGCGCGGCAAGCGTACCCGCAAGTATGATAAATCCGGAGCCCGTGACGCCGACGGCGCCCTTGCTCGTTACCATCAAGATGACTAGAATTTGTATCAAATGCTCGACGGTTAGCGGGATACCGAAAGCTTGAGCGAGGAAAATAACGCTAAGCGATAGGTAGATGTTCGTGCAGTCGAGGTTAAACGAATATCCCGTCGGTATGATGAGTCCGACCGCACCTCTGTGGATGCCTGCGGCTTCTAGCTTTTGCATGAGCGGAGCTAGTGCGGTCTCTGAGGAGCTCGTCGCAAACACGATCAGGACTTCTTTTGCGATGAAACGCATAAATTTAAAGATATTGACCTTTGCAAAATAGCAAATTATACCCAGAACGACAAATATAAAAAATAAGCTTGCAATCGCCATAACGAAAAGTAGCTCAAGCATACCTAAAAGCGAGTTAATGCCGAATTTACCGATCAAAAAAGCCATCGCGGAAAATGCCGCAACCGGGCTAAATAGCATCAAAATCGTAAGCAGTTTTAGCACCCAGTGCTGAACGATTTCAAGCGGTCTTAGGATCTTCTTTTTATAGTCGTGCTTTAAAAACGAGATCGCAACAGCCGTCACGATGGCCAAAAATAGCACTTGAAGCGTGTTTGATTTGATAAACGGATCAAGCAGATGCACGTAA
The DNA here is from genome assembly GCF_938018145.1 of uncultured Campylobacter sp. GTDB lineage: Bacteria > Campylobacterota > Campylobacteria > Campylobacterales > Campylobacteraceae > Campylobacter_A. The sequence continues at coordinate 288 of NZ_CALIII010000376.1, read as the reverse complement.
GGGAAAATGCCGTCTACAGGCACGGCGCCGCGTAAAATATGAAGCGTATGCGCTAAAATTCCGCTATTTGCGTCTATATTTGAGGCTTGGCTCGTAAATTTTTCTACGCTAGAGGCGTCAAGCTGCGTGTAGTCAAGGTGCATATCGTGACCCGGTTTTAGCGTCTCGCCAAAGATTATTCCCACTGCAAGGGCTATGGTGCTAACGACCTCAAAGTAGATAAATCCCTTAAGTCCGATCGAGCCTAGCTCCTTCATACTCTCAAGTCCGATGATACCTGAGACTATC
>NZ_CALIII010000375.1 GCF_938018145.1 uncultured Campylobacter sp. | reverse complement strand
AGAGCTACGATCTTTTCATCGGCGAGGTCGTCGCGGCGTATGCGGACGAGCGGATATTTGACGGCGGGCACTGGCTGTTTGAAAAGATCCCTGACGAGCTAAAAACGCTCCACTACGTCGCCGGCGGTCGGTATTATCTTGACGGCAAAGCGGTAGATACCAAGCGCACGCCCATAAGCGGCGAGTAAGTGCCTCGCAAAATGCTGGCAAATTTGTAAATTTAAGACGAGTGCACGCGTAAATACGCGGCGAGCTTGGGTAAATTTCAAGCTAAAGAATCTAAAAAAGGATAGAAAATGAAAAAATATATCGTCATCACCGGCGCAAGTTCGGGTATCGGAGCGGCTACGGCAAAGGCGTTTGCGAGGCGCGGAGAAAATTTGATCCTAATCGCGCGCAGAGCGGAGCTTCTGCAAAGCTTAAAGGACGAGATCGCTAAAATTTCGCCTGAACCAGACGTCGTGATTAAAATTTGCGACCTTGCGCGCAGCGAGAACGTCCTAGCGCTTTGGGACGAGCTAAAAAGCTACGAGCTAAAGGCGCTCATAAATAACGCTGGTTTTGGAGATTACGGTGCGGTCGGCGAGCGCGATCTATCCAAAATCTCGCAGATGCTACAGCTCAACATTATCTCGCTTACGCTACTAAGCCACCTCTTCGTGCGCGATTACAAGCATAAGCCCGCCCAGCTCATCAATATCTCCTCCGCTGGCGGCTACAGCATGGTGCCAAACGCCGTCACCTACTGCGCGAGCAAGTTTTTCGTAAGCGCCTTTACCGAGGGCTTGCACCGAGAGCTGGCGCAGGATAAAGAGGCCAAAATGCAGGCTAAAGTTCTAGCGCCCGCCGCGACTAGGACGGAGTTCGGTCCCATGGCGACGGATGACGCGGGCTACGACTACGACGCGGCCTTTAAACGCTATCACTCAAGCGAGGAGATGGCGGAATTTCTGCTCGCGCTTTACGATAGCGACGCGTGCGTGGGCGCGGTGGATCGAAACAACTTCGAGTTTAGCCTGCAAGCTGCGCGATTTGACTACGCGGGCAAACGCTAAATTTATGCATTATGCGTCGCGCGACGAAGCGTAAAATTTGAGTAACGTAATATAAGAGCTAAATTTGACCTCAAAGCGCATTGAAATTTAAAGAAATTTAAGGAACGAAAATGGGTAAAACGGCTTTGGTCGTGGGTGCTACGGGAGCGGTCGGACGCGAGATCGTGCGTGGGCTTTGCGAAAATGAAAACTACGACAAAATCATCGTTTGGGCGCGCAGGGAGCTAAAATTTAGCCACGAAAAGTTAGAGACGCAGATCGTAAATTTTAGCGACGTAAAAAACATGCCGCCGCGCGAGATAGACGAGATATTTTGCGCGCTGGGCACGACGATGAAGCAAGCCGGCAGTCGCGGGCAGTTTTATAAAGTGGACGTGAGCTACCCCGTAAATATCGCAAAATGGGGCATCGCATCAGGCGCGCGCCGTTTCGCGCTCATTTCGTCGCAGGGTGCGGACGAGCGGTCGAGATTTTTTTATCTGCGCGCAAAGGGCAAGGCGGAGAAAAAGATCGCCGCACTGGGTTTTAAAAGCTTGCAAATCGCGCGACTGCCTGCGATAAAAAGCGAGCGCGAGCAGGTGCGTATGGGCGAGATTTTTACGATTTGGCTGTTTGGGCTTTTGCCCAAATTTATCTTAACGAGCTACCGCCCGATGAGCGCGAAAGATATCGCGGCTGCCGTCATCGCCGCCGCACAGACGGAGGCCAAGGGCGTGCAAATTTATCATCCCAGAGAGTTTATTTAGAAGCAAAAGCGTAAAGGCGATTTTGGCTTTAAGCTTTTAAAAACGCCGAAAATGCGCCTGCTATTTTAAAATAAAAAATCGGCCGAATTTTCAAGGTGCGCGGTTTTATTTAAATTTGATCCTTGAGCGCGGTTTGGCTATTTGCTCGGTCGCGGCCAAAAGCGTCGCTAGGACGACTTTTGCGCCGCAATCCGCCTAACAGGTAGCGCAAGCCTGCATGTAGTTTTGATTTGCTCGCGCAAAAATCAAAACGCCTATTTAAAGACTATGCCAGATGCGGTAAAATCCATTTGCTCCGGTTCTACGTTTAGTAATGATTTAAAAACCAGCCTGCCTACTGCTTTTAGCTCTGCCTCGTGCGCGGGATTTGGATGCTGCTGTAACTCCTGCTGCATCGCCATCAGCAAAAATCCAAGTCCCATAGATATCTGATACGAGTTCATCATCTCCGTAGCTTTTCCTTCAAACAGCTCCGGTTTTTTGCGCAAAAACTCGGCGATCTGCAAAAATGCGGGCTTTACGGCTTCGTCCGGCATCGGATGATTAAAATACGCCGCGTAAGCGCCTCCTAGCAGCGCCACAATGCCGGTCGCCACGTTTTCTTTGGGTATGCCGTATAGCTGCTCGACGCTGCCGTTTAGCTTATCTATACCCTCTACTAGCAAGCGCCGCCCCTCGTCTCGCTGCGCGGCGGGGAAAAGCTGCGCTATCTGCTCTATGCCGTCCATATCCAAAAAATGATCTCCAGCTCGTACCAGCGCGCCCGTATAGAGTATATCAGTCTTGATATCTTTGACATAGGCGGAATCATCGGGCGGATTTAAATTTTTCTTCGCCTCATTCATAGCACGGTTATACGCATCCTGCCGCAACCACTGCTCGTTAAAATCGATATAATCGATAACATAAAGCGCCTGCGCGCCGCTAAAACACATCGCCGCTCCAAGCGCCGCCGCGCCGACTCGAATCTTGCCTAAAATTTTCATAAAACGCCTCCTAATACAAATTCATGCGACGTCGCCGCATTGCCCGCATTATACCTAAAATAACGCGGCTACGATCTTTTTTATTCTGATTGCCTTTATGCCGCCACGCAGATGGAGGCTAAAGGCGTGCAAATTTATCATCCAAGAGATTTTGTGCAAACGCACGGCAAGTAGTCAAATTTCGCGCTTAGGCTCAAATTTGACCCCGCTAGCCGCCTAAATTTGCTAGCCGCTCCGCAGGCAAAATCGGCGCTAAAATTTAATCCCTCGCACGACCTGCGCGCCAAGACCCGTTTGCATATGCCGCAAAAACATCGCGTGATAAAAGTCCCCCTCGTGCCCCGGCGCGTCGTAGGTGGCGACGAGGCTTGCCGGCACTAGGACTTTGCGCCTGATGTTTGCCTCGTTTGCGCTAAGCTTTAGGTGCGAGACTAGCTGATAGACGCATAGATCGGTGCAGTCGCCAAGAACCACGAAGGTGTCGATCTGCGGATTTTGCGCGAGGAATGCGTTAAATTCGGCGCAGTAAGCCGGGCTCAGGGAGTTTTTGCGAAAGATTTTTATCTCGTCAAAAAACGGCAGATCGCGCAGCTGAGGTATCGTCTTTGCGCCCTCTGTGCCTTTGACCGCGTGCGGCGGAAATGCGTCAAATTCCGCGCAGTTTGCCTCGTGGCTATCCTCGAGTAGCACGAGATTTCTCGCGCCCGCCGCGTAAGCCGCGCTAAGAGTTTGCGCTATACCGTCCGCGATCGCGCCCACTCGCGGGCTAGCTAGCGGTCCGGTGCTGCAAAATCCCTCTATCATATCCACGCTGATAAATGCGGTATTTGCCGCGTCGCCCGCTAAAAGTTCGCTAAATTTAATCTCCTTTAGCTCCTCAAACCACACCGCTAAATCCTCTAAAATTTTCGCGTCAAATTTCATTTTCTCTCCTTGTTTTGATTGTTTTTTTGTTCGTTGATCGGCCAGCCGAAGCCAAGCCTTCCGCCGCCCTAAATTTCGCGTTCAAATTTAAACTCCGCCTAGAGTATAAATTTCATCAAATTCACCTGCCTAGCCGCCCGTCTTTGCGGGCAAATTTACGCAAAAGCTCTTTGGCTCAAGCTCGATCTCGATACTGCCGCCGTGAGCTTGGACGATTTGCAGGCACAGGTGCAGGCCTAGGCCGTTGCCCTTTAGCTTGCTCGTTTTAAACGGCTCAAAGACCATGGCTTGGTTTTTGATCGGCACGCCGCTATCGGTCACGGCAAATTTATGCTCGCCCTCGCGCTGCTCGTAGTCCACGCACACCCAGCCGTCATCATCCTCGTTTTCCTCGACCGCATCGATCGCGTTAAACAGCATGTTTTGAAACACCATCGCGAGCAGATCGCGGTCGCCCACGTAGGGCAGGTCGGGGAAATTTAGGCTAAATTTGATCTCCTTGCCGTAGGTGTAGCACTCTATCGCCGCCTCGCACTCGCCTTTTAGCTCGGCTAGGTTAAATTCGCGCGCGTTTATCGTTAGGCCTTTGGTGAAAAGCAAGGTGGCCTTGATGATGCGCTCGACGCGCCAGATCGCCTTTTGCATCTGTTCGACTACGGGGCGAGCGCGCTCGTCAGCCTTTTTTATCAGCGTGGAGGCTAGCAGCGAGATCGAGCCCACGGGGTTGCGTATCTCGTGGGCTAGGTGGGCTGCGACCTGACCCATCGAGGCTAGGCGCTCGGTGCGCTTTTCGGTCGTTATGTCGGTTGCGGAGATGATTTTTTTACCCTCTTTTTGGGCGATTTTGATGAGGTAGATTTGCCCCGCGGCGCTTATCTCGCCTTCATTTTGCGGGATAAATTTTAAAATTTGCCCGAGTTTTAGGGCTTCTGAGTTTTGTAAAAATATCTCGCCCGCCTCGTCTAAAACCCAGATCGCGTTTGGCAAAATTTCCACGATATCTTTGATAAAGCCTTGCAAATTCGCATACGACGCGGTCAGGTTTTTGTACTCGCGCTCTATCAGATAGGTCTGCTCGATCAGGCTTTTTAGCCCGTCTTGGACGCTGGTTTTGTCGATCTGAGTCATAAAAGCTCCTCGAAATTTTCTAAATCAAAAAGTAAAATTCGCTCGTTTTTTAGGCGGCGCACTTCGTTGCTAAAGCCGCTTTTGGAAAATAGCGCGACGGCGTCGGGCACAAAGCCTAGTCGCTCGCATTTTTTAAGGAGTAAATTTACCACGTTTTTGCAAATTTTATGCTCTTTAAATTTAGCTTCTCCGACGATGATACGTCCGTCTAGGCTCAAAAATATGTCTATCTCGATATTTTTCGCCCACAGGCTCCGCACCCGCGCGGGCTCCGTGCCTAGTCTAAACGCCAAAAGCTCGCGGCAAAGCAGCTCAAAGCCAAAGCCCGCGTACGAGTCGAACTCTCGCTTGATAATCTCCATCAGCGCGGCCTTTTCGCCGTTTTTTAAAAGGGCCAAATTTGGCTCGATGAAATAAAACCAAAATCTAGTAAAATTGTCGTTAAAGACCACCTTATCCTGTGCCTTATCGCGCTCGGGCAGCTTTTTGGATTTTTGATATTTGCTTTTTACGCGCGGTTTTTCCAGCGTCTTTTCGATGCTGACTACGCCTAAGTTTATCGCGGCGGCGTAAATTTTTAGGATGAGAGGGCGGGGCAGAAATTTATTTAGAGCGTATTTTTTGCGGTCGTTTTTAGCAAGCTTGCAAAGGGCAAATTTAAGCTCGCTCTCAAAAGGCGCGTCAAAGCTAAATTTGAGCGACAAATCTTCAAATTTATCTAAAATTTCCTTTTCGATCGCCTCGAAAATATCGTAATAATTCGCCTCAAATTTTAGCGCGTCAAAGACTAGATGAAAGTAAATAAGCTGCAAGATATCAAGGTGTTTAAAGCGCGCGTAGCTTGATTTTAAGGCGTAGATTTTTGCTCCTTTTTAGCCCATTTTAGCACAACTTTGGTTATAATCTCTTTTTTTATAAGGAAAAATTTTGGTTAGCATCGACGAAATCAGAAAAAATATTATTTTAAAAAAAGGCGTGCGCTACTTTGACTACACGGCCTCGGGCCTAGCCTACGCGCCAATAGAGCGCAAGATCGCAAAATACCTAAAAACCTACGCCAACACGCACTCAGAAAGCGCCTCAAACGCGCTAAAGACGCAAAAACGCTACGAAAAAGCAAGGCAAAGCCTAAAAGACGCGCTGGGGCTTGACGAGCGATTTTATCTGATCTCAGCTGGCTGCGGCGCGACTGGAGCTATAAAGAAATTTCAAGAGATCATGGGGCTTTACCTGCCGCCTATGAGCGCAAACCGCCTAGGCGAAGAGGCGGTAAAAGGCGCAAATTTGCCCCTCGTCATCGTCTCGCCCTACGAGCACCACTCAAACGAGGTTAGCCTGCGCGAGGGGCTGTGCGAGGTCGTGCGCATACCGCTAAGCAAGAGCGGGGAGATAAATTTCGGCAGGCTCGATCAACTGCTCAAAATCAACTCAAAGCGCGAGATCATCGGCTCTTTTAGCGCGGCCTCAAACGTCACGGGGATAATCAGCGACTACAAAAAAATCTACGTGATGATGAAGCGATACGGCGCGACCGTGGCCTTTGACGCGGCTAGTTTTAGCTCGCACGACAACCTCGACGCCGACTACTTCGACGCGCTATTTCTCTCGCCGCATAAGCTTTTAGGAGGCGTGGGTAGCTGCGGACTGCTCGCGATAAAAAAGGAGCTTGTAAAGTCGGAAAAACCAACCTTCGCCGCGGGCGGGACGGTTAGCTACGTGAGCCGCAGCTCGCATTTTTTTGCGCCTAGCATCGAGCGCACCGAGGAGGGCGGCACCCAGCACGTGATGGGGCTCATAAGAGCCGCGCTAGCATACAGACTGCGAAACGAGGTCGGCCTAGACGTCATAAAAAGCCGCGAGGATGAGCTAACGAAGCTATTTTGCGAGGGGCTAGATAAGATCCCCGAGGTCGTGAGCTACTGCCCGAGCGGAGTGCCGAGGCTGCCGATTTTCGCGTTTAATGTAAAAGGCGTTTCGCCATATGATTTCGCCGCGGCGCTGAGCGAGGACTATGGCGTGCAGACCCGCGCCGGGTGTGCGTGCGCCGGTCCGTACGGACATGACTTGCTCGGGCTAAAAGACGATCAGAAATTTGACCAAAAGCCCGGCTGGGTGCGCGTGAGCCTGCACTACTCGCACACGCCAAAAGACGTCGCCTATCTGCTAAAGGCCATCAAAAAAACTATCAAAAAATTTAAAACCAAAAAGGAAAAGAAATGAATAAAATTTTAGCCGCAGCCCTGTTTGCTCTTTGCGCCGTTTGCGCGCAGGCAAAGCCATTTAGCCCCGAGCAGTACGCAAAAGTACTGCGCGAGTACAACTCCGTCGCGGGCGCGAACAACTACTTTGAAAGCGGTAAATTTAAAGAGGAATTCGAGCTTCGCAAAAAATACTGCGACGAAGGCCTAAGAGACGCGTGCGGCGATCTGGGGCTGCTCTACGTTACTGGTCTAGGCGCGCCAAGAGATAGCAAAAGAGCGGGCGAACTACTAGGGTACGCCGCTAAAAACGGCGAGTTTAAAGCCATATCGCAGTACTACGAAGCCGCACTTAACATAGCTCGCGCGGCGGAAAAATACCCGGACGATAAGGTCACGCAGCACCTAGGAGCCGAGTTTAAAAACTCGCTAGAGCAGTGCAAAGCCTACAAGGGCGACCGCCACGTGTGCTTCCGCGCGCTGGTGATCAGCGGTATGCTACCAAAGGGCGAGGGCGGCCTGGGACTATCGCAGGCTGAGTTTGCCAAGGCGTGGGAGGACATCGTCGTGAGCGACGTCGAGCGCAACGGCATGGACGACTCGAAGGTAAACTCGCTGGCAAAGGAGCTAGAAGGACTAGCGGCGCGCTAAATTTGCGGGCTTTCGCGGCATAAATTTGCTTTTTTCGGCCAGGCGATCCGTCAAATTTGACCGTCCGCGCTTTTGTCTTTTTGCGGACGGCTTCGCGTCTCATGTAAATTTAGATTATTTGGCTCAAATTTGACGCATCGGCGATTGCTAGGCTAAAATTTGGGTCGATTTTTTGGTAAATTTATCGAGCGGTGCATAATTTGCTTTTGCTCAAATTTGACTGCTTTTTACGGGCAAATTTGGCTCGCTTCCGGCGGCATTTTATTTTGCCTGGCGGGCTTTACGGCTATCTTTACGGCGTAAATTTGCTAAATTCTGCTAGCGCTCGAGCAAAACTCGGTCGTCAGGCTTAAAGCCTTTGCTTGCGCTTTTTGCGCACGCGGTTAAATTTATGCACCCGCACGGGTTTTTGTCCTGCTCAAATTTGATGTATTTTTGTGTCCCGCTCAAATTTGCTCGGCGTTAATTTTTACGAATTTACAAAAACTTTGGAGAAAATTTAGATGCGAGATTCGCGCGAGTTTCAGGTCTTAGCGGGCGAGGTAAAAAACGTGAGGTGGAATGCGGCGACGGATGACTGCATTTTTGAGATCGCGGGCGCGAAATTTAACGCCAAAATTTCTAAAGATCGCCTCGTGCCGCGCGAAAACGACCGCCTAGCTATCGCCTACGACGAGCAAAACGAGGTTTGGAATTTTAAAAATTTGACCTCAAACAAGTGGCTCAAAAACTACGCTTGGCGCGCGCATTTTATACTATTTTGGGCGGCGATCTTTGATATCGTTCCGGGTAAAATTCTAGGCGCGATTTTTGCGATACCTATCATTTATTTAAGTAAATATTTGTCCGAATTTGCAGGCATGGCAGCCTTGTTTGCCTTTGTTGTTTGCCTGTTTTTATCGCTGCCTTTTTTGCACATATACTGGAGCGAAAACAAAAGCTTAAGCGGCACGGTCGAGGCGTATCTGGCTTTAAGAAAATTTTTAAATGAGATGGATTTATAAAATGGCGTCAAATTTGAGGAGATTTTTTAAATGAAAACGCAAAACGGTTTAAACCTGCTCGGCGGCCGCGCGGGTTCGCTTGAGTGCGTCTATAAAGACAAAAGCGGATTTGATTATAGCTTTAGCTTGGATGGGCAAATTTTAAACGTTCGCTCGCTGCAAAGTCCGCTCTTGCCGGTAGATGACGGCGATGAGATGCTGGCGGTTTGCGATAAAAAGGGGCGGGTTTTGGGGCTAAAAAACCGCTCTTTAAACTCCGCGGCCTGGTACGCCTACGAGCCTAGCTCCTTTTTTGCGACTCTGTTTTTTGCGCTGTTTTTGTTGTTCGCCGCGGCTACCGTTTGGGCTGTTTTTTTGGGCTTTGGCGGACGGTGGCCGCTTTTTAGCACTTTGCTGCTTGTTTTTGGTTTCGGCTCTCTTGCCTTTGCTTGGTTTAAGTATCACCGCGAGGCGTCTTTGGGCTTACGCGTTAGATCGATGCTAGGCACCGCAAAAGAGACGAAGTCTAGCGGCGAGGCTAACGGCAGGGTGCGCGACCTAAGGATTTTTGAAACGAAAGAGAAGAGCTATTTTAGCGTTACGGTCGGCGATACGTTTTTATGGGGTAGCAG
>NZ_CALIII010000374.1 GCF_938018145.1 uncultured Campylobacter sp. | reverse complement strand
AGTCCTGGGCCTCTCGCTAGGTCTCGCGCCCATCGCCGGAGCCGTCGCGGTTACTGGCGAGATACCGCTTTTTAGCGTGCTGCTCTGCCTTGGCGTGATGTTTTGGGTGGCGGGATTTGACCTGCTTTATTCGCTTCAGGATATCGAATTTGACCGCGAGCACGGGCTTTTTAGCATACCTAGCGTTTACGGCGAAAAGGCTACGATGTTTATCTCGGCGATATTTCACGCCACAGCCGTGATCTTTTGGTTGCTTTTTGCGTGGGCGGGAGGGCTTGGCGCGGCGGCCTTTGCGGGCATTTTGCTTTGCGGAGGCATCTTAGTGGCCGAGCACCGCATCGTTAGGCGGGATTTTAGCAAGATCGACCGCGCGTTTTTTACGCTAAACGGTTATCTGGGCATACTTTTTTTCGTTTTCGTCTGGGCTAGCTTATGAGACTGGTTCCGGCAAATTTAGACATAGTTTTTGAGGAAATCGGCGAGCGCGAGAGCGAGTTTTTGCGCGAATTCGACAAGCTAAGCGGCAACGAGGACGATCCGCTAGGAGCGTGGATAAAGCGCGCCAAAGCAAAGGGCGACACGAAGGAAAGCGATCAGGTGATACTGACGCTACTAGTCGAGCTTCACCGTAAATTTGACGAGCTAAACGCCTACATAAAAAATGAAAAATTTATAAAGCTCGAGCTTGCTCAATCTAGTGCGCTTGACGGGATAAATTTTGAAAATTTTAGGATAAAAGAGGCTAAATTTAAAGAAGGTGCCAGGTACTACGGACGCATTTTTATGCCTATTTTTCCAAAGCGAGACGTGGCGATATTTTTTGAAGCGCTAGATGAAAAAACCGCCAAAATCACGCGCATAAACGAGAGCGACGAGAGCGACTACAACGGCTACGTGACAGCCAGAGAGCGCGCTATGATAAGAGAACTAAAGGAGATGAACGATGAGTAACGACTTGATAATATTTGTCATTTTTGGGCTGATTTTGACAGTGCTTTTCGTGCTGGTTTTTATAAAAGATTTAGAGGCTTCAAGGAAATTTTCAAGATACGAAAAAGCTATCGAAGGGCTAATACAAGAGCTTCACGCCGTAAAAAAACAGGTTACGAATTTTAATCAAAATAGCGAGCCGGCCGAATTTGACGTAGTGCAGTTAGAAAGCAACCTCGAACAGCGTCTAAATGAAAAAATCAATCAAAAAATAACTCCGATAATAAACACCCTCCAAGGCATCGAAAGCTCGATAGATAGCTTCCAAAGCCAGCAACAAGATAGACTATTTACGCTTGAAGAGCGCACCAAAAGCATTAGCAAGATCTCCGCTCCAAACGGCGAAGACGACGAAAAGCGCATAGTGCAGATGTATAGCGAAGGCAAAAGCGTCGAAAGCATCGCAAAAGAGCTGTGCGTGGGCGTGGGCAAGGTCGAGCTGACGCTAAAATTGCGGGAGCTGATATAGTGTTAAAACTCGGGCGCGAAATATAAAAAAATAACATTATTTTCATACGCGAATTTTAAAAAATTTTAAAGCTTAACTTCCTATAATGCCCTTTAACCAAATCAAAAACAATTCTTTTTGATAAAATTAAGGGCGAAAAATGTTAATAGACGGACACGGAAGAACTGTTGATTATCTGCGTATTTCTGTCACGCAAAGATGTAACTTTAGATGCAAATACTGCATGCCTAAAACTCCGTTTAGTTGGGAGCCGAAGGAAAATTTACTAAGTTTTGAGGAGCTGTTTTTATTTGTCAAAGTCTGCCTAGACGAAGGCGTAAAAAAGATCCGTATCACGGGCGGCGAACCGCTACTGCGCAAGGACTTGGACAAATTTATCGCGATGATAAACGAGCACAGCCCAGACGTCGATCTAGCCATCACGACCAACGGCTTTATGCTCAAACACTACGCAAAAGCCCTAAAAAACGCGGGTTTAAAGCGCATAAATATGTCGCTTGATAGCTTAAAAACCGAAAAAGCTAAATTTCTCGCGCAAAAAAGCGTTCTACACGAGGTTTTAGCGGGCCTTGACGCAGCGCTTGAAGCCGGGCTAAAAGTCAAGCTAAACACCGTCGCGCTAAGAGGCGTAAACGACGACGAGATCGTATCTTTGCTAGAGTTTGCACGCTCTATGGGTTGTCAAATTCGCTATATCGAATATATGGAAAATATCCACGCAAATGACGAGCTAAAAGGCATGAAATCGGCTGAAATTTTGGACGTCATCGCGCAAAAATATCGTTTTACTGCGGCTGAAAAAATCCCGACCGGCCCAGCTAGCATCTACCGACTAGAGGACGGCTATACATTTGGCGTCATCGACCCGCACAAACACGACTTTTGCGAGAGCTGCAACCGCATACGCCTCACGGCCGAGGGACATCTCATCCCGTGCTTATACTTCGAGGATGCGATGAGCATAAAAGACGCCGTAAGAAAGGGCGATATCGCGGGCGCTAGCGAGATATTGCGCCAAGTATTGCAAAACAAGCCCAAAGAAAACAAATGGGCGATCGGCGCTCAAAACGAGACCTCAAGCCGCGCCTTTTACCAAACGGGCGGCTGAAATCAAGGCTAAATTTACGTCAAATTTGGCGTGGATTTAGCCTGCTTTTTGCCAAATTTAACCGCGCTTGATTTTATACATTTTTATCCGTAAATTTACCGCCGTTTTTCTAGCAAAACCCGCTCAAATTTGACGTAAAATCCACCTAACTCCATAAACCTACTCTTCAAATTTTGCTATAATCGACTAAAATTAAAAGGCGAAATTTGAGTTTAAACCTAGTCGAGAGTTTCCTAAGCATTCAAGGCGAAGGCGCAAGTAGCGGCCGTTTGGCGATTTTTTTGCGTTTTGCTGGCTGCAATCTAAACTGCGCGGGCTTTGGAGTGCGCGCCGTCTCGCCCAAAACCGGCGAAACGCTAGTTGGCTGCGACACGATCCGCGCGGTTTTTACGGGGCATTTTTCGTATCAAAAAATCACCCGCACCGACGAACTCATAAAAATAACGCAAAGCTTGAGCGCAAATTTGCGCCGCAAACCTATCGTCGTCATCACTGGCGGCGAGCCGCTACTACATCACAAAGACCAAATTTTGCTAGATTTTTTAAATTTTGCGACTAGCGAGGGCTACGAGGCGCATTTTGAAACAAACGGTACGATCGAGGTGGATTTTGCCAAATTTGAGATTTATAAAAGATGCCGTTTCGCCGTTAGCGTCAAGCTCGAAAATAGTGGCGAAAGCGAAGCTAAGCGCATAAATCCCGCCGCTCTAAAAGCCATAAAACAAAACTCCACAGGTAGTTTTTATAAATTCGTCCTTGATAAAAAAAGCGCGGAAGACGGCTCGGCGATAGCGCAAATTTCGCGTATTTTAGAGATTTGCGACGCGGAAGTCTTTTGTATGCCGCAAGGTTATGATAAAATAAGCATTGAGCAAAACGCCCTATCCGTCGCGCAGTTTGCGATCAAACACGGTTTTAGCTACTCCGATCGCCTGCACATCAGGCTTTGGGGCGCAAAAGAAGGGGTTTAAAACGTAAATTTAGGTGGCATTATCCGCATTTTACGGCGCGAAACGGTAAAAATTTAATAAACGGAGCTAAGATGATAATAAGAAAAATGTTTAAATTTGAAAACGCTCACATCGTTAGATTTTGCAGCTCGAAACGCTGCAAAACCAGCATCCACGGGCACTCTTACAGGGCTGAAATTTTACTTGAATCAAATTTTCTCGATAACGCGGGGATGGTGTATGACTTTGGCCTGATGAAGCGTGACATCGGCTGCATCATCGATAGCTTTGATCACTGCACGACGATATTTAGCGGAGATAGTGCGGAGTACAAAAACGATCTCAAAAAGCACTCCGCGCGCTGGATCGAGATCCCGCTAAATCCCTCTGCAGAGCAGTTTTGCAGGATATTTTTCGTGATGATCGATAGGCTTTTAAAAACCACGCAGATGCAAAACGGCGAGCGCGAAGTGAAGCTCCACAGCGTCATCGTCCACGAGACCGACACGGGCTACGCGCAGTGCTTTAGAGAGGATGCGTACAACGCCAAAATGGGCGAGGTAAATTTAAACGAGATCGTCTTTTCCGAGGGCGTGAGAGCCGAGTGGGAGGACGCGGAGCTGTTTGAGAAGATCAAGCTAGGCAAAAAAATAGTAAATCCAAAGGAGGTCTAGCGCAAATGAGGAAAATTTTTGCGATTTTGACGCTGGCGGCACTGTTTTTTGGCGGTTGCGAGGAGAAAAAGGAGCCAGCGTCGCTGGATCTTGGTGGCACTGTGCCTAGCGACGTGCCTATCGCGCAGAGCGACGCAAACGTAAGTATCGACGAAAATATGCCGCCAGAGCCGGTGCCTGAAAAATGAAATTTAACGAGCATCTCTCAGAGCTCTACGAGCTAGCGCGCTCCATCCACATCGGGCTTGCTTTTACGCTTTTAGCGCTCGTCGCGGCGCACTTTTGCCTGATAAATTTCGGCGTAAATTCGCCAGCCTATGCTAAGCGCATTAGGCTATTTTTGCCCACATACTACGCGTTTTTGGCCGCGATGATGCTTACGGGGCTACTTTTGATGAGCGTTTTTTACTTTTATCCGAGCCTCAAAGCTCTCGTGATGATCGCGGTTTGGGCGCTGCTTATCGGGCTTGGCGCGATGGAGTTTAAGCGGCTAAAAACGGCGATAAAAACTAAAAATTTTGCCGATTTTAGAGCCAAAATGCGCCTAAAAATCGCGGCTGATTTTGTTTTGATACTCATTGCAAGCGGTGTGAGATGAAATTTTTATATTCGAAAGAGGCTAAAAACGAGCAAATCAGACTTGAAGGCGAGGCGTTTTTACACCTGAAGGCGCGGCGCGCTAAGGTAGGCGAGCGCATCGACGTGCGAAATTTGACCGACGGACAAAACCACATCTATGAAATCGTAAATTTAGACAAAAGGGGCGCGGAGCTAAATTTGATATTTTCGCATGACGTAGAGGCGAGAAGCAGCGATCTGACGCTAGCCTGGGCCGTCGTCGATCCAAAAACGGTTGAAAAAACGCTACCCAGCCTAAACGAAATGGGCGTTGGAAAAATAATCTTTTTTTACAGCGAGTTTTCGCAAAAAAACTTTAAGCTCGATTTTTCGCGGCTAGAGCGCATTTTGATAAGCTCATGCGAGCAGTGCGGACGAAACGATTTGATGAAATTTGAAATTTACAAAAGCCTAGACGAGCTAGTAAAATTTTATCCAAACGTCGCTCTCATCGACTTTGACGGAGGAAATTTGGACGGTTACGCGGGCAAGGAAATTTTAGCGATCGGGCCCGAGGGTGGATTTAGCCAGAGCGAGCGAGAAGCAGTCGCTAAAAAATACGGGCTGAGAGCAAAAAATATTTTGCGCTCGCAAACGGCGATTTTAGGCATAGCGGCTAAAATTTTGATTTAAATTTGATTTTTTACGAAGTTTTTTGTATAATCTCGCCTTACTTTAAATGAAAATTAAAAAATCAGACGATAAAAGGACAAAAAATGAAAAAAGAAATTCATCCGGAATTTGTTGAGTGCAAAGTAACTTGCGCTTGCGGCAACACCTTCACTACGAAGTCAAACAAAAGCGAGATCAGAGTGGATATCTGCTCAGAGTGCCATCCGTTTTTCACAGGCAGCGAAAAGATCGTAGATAGCGCGGGCCGCGTTGATAAATTTAAGAAAAAATATAACTTAAAATAACCCTTTGCTATATTTCGTTCCTACGCCGATAGGAAATTTAAGCGATATCTCGCTTCGCGCTTTGAGCGTTTTGCGCGAATGCGAGATACTCTTTTGCGAAGATACCAGAGTCGCAAAATCCCTCATAAACCTGCTAAATACGCGTTTTGATGCAAATATAAATATACAAAAATTTATCTCGATACACACGCATAACGAAGATGAAATTTTATCTAAAATCGAGCTTGAAATTTTTGATAAAAACGTCGCATTTTTAAGCGATGCGGGTATGCCTGGAATCAGCGATCCGGGAGCTGCACTCGTAAATTTTGCTATAAAAAACGGTATCGCGTATGAAGTATTAAGCGGTTCAAACGCCGCGCTTTTGGCCGTCGTCGCTAGCGGTCTTTGCGAGAAAGAATTTTGCTTTCTAGGATTTTTACCCAATAACGGCAAAGAGCGAGCCGCAGCGGTACAAAATGCGCTAAATTCGCCGTTTCCCGCAGTCATCTACGAAAGCCCAAAACGCATACTTTCACTTATTTTAGACTTTGCCAAGCTTGAACCAGATAGAGAAATCTTTGCCATAAAAGAAGCAACAAAGAAATTTGAAACTAAATTTAGAGCCACGGCAAGCGAACTCGCGCAAAAGCTACAAGAGGCGAATTTAAGCGGTGAGTGGTGCGTCGTAGTGCAAAAAAATCCAAATTTTACCTTTGAGAAAATCACTCAAAACGATATTTTGGAACTTGAAATTTCACCCAAAGCCAAGTCTAAACTGCTAGCCAAAATCACAGGTCGAAACGCCAAAGAAATTTACTCCGAGCTCACCCGCTAAAACTTGCTCGCAGACTCAAACAAACAGCGAATTCATCCGAAAATTTAGCTAAATTTTACCGATTTTTAGCTATTATCAGGCGATGATAATATACGGAAAACAGCTATTTTTGCACATCATAAAAAACTATAAAAAAAGCGTCAAAACGGTCTATCTCGCCAAGGAGTGTGACAAGGCGCTATTTTCACAGATCGTAGGCGTCGGCGCGCCGATAAAGCGCGTGGATAATCAAAAAGCCCAAGCTCTCGCACACGGCGGCAATCACCAAGGCTTTTTAGCCGAAGTTGAGGAGTTTGAGTTTAAAAGTATCGACGAGATAAAAAAACAAAATTTTATAGCGATCTTGTACGGACTTAGCGACGTCGGGAACATCGGCGCCATCGTCCGAACGGCGCATGCGCTGGGTTGCGGAGGCATCGTCGTCGTCGCTAAAAATTTAGCGATGGAAGGCGTACTGCGAGCTAGTAGTGGAGCGGCCTACGAGGCAAATATCGCTCTTGTCGAAGACGGTCTTAGCTTGCTAAACGAACTAAAACAGGTCGGTTTTAAAATTTACGCCACGGCAAGCGGCGGCAAAAACGCTCACGAGGTCAAATTTAACCAAAAAGTCGCGCTCGTGATGGGTAGCGAGGGCGAAGGCTTACACAAAAAAGTCCTTGCCAAAAGCGACGAAATAGTAGGAATAAAAATGAAAAACGACTGGGACAGCCTAAACGTCTCGGCTGCGTTTGCCATACTTTGCGATAGGATTATAAATGAATGATATAAGTTTAATAAAAGAGCTGGGACTAAACGAAGTCGCGAGAAGAACTCATATAGAGGCCGAACACTTAGGCTACATCGCTGATAAAAATTTTGAAAAACTGGTGCGCTTAAACGTTAAAGGCTTCATTAAAATTTTAGAGCGCGAGCTAAATATCGACTTTTCACAATGGATAAGCGAGTATGAGGCGTTTATGACCGAGCGCAATCAAAAAAACGAACACAAAAGCATATCCGTATCGCCTAAGATATCCGCATACACTGCAGACGGCAAACACTCTAATGCAGGCGTGAAACTCCTTGGTTTAGCGGTTGTTGCGGTTGTTGCGGGCGTAATATACGTACTTAACGAAGGTAATTACCTTAGCAATGTTTTAAACATTTTCGAAGATAAGAATAAAAGCGTTACCTACACCGGAGCCGTCGCCGTCCAACAAGCAGCCAAAAGCCTAAACGAAGCAAAACAAGAGAGCAAAAACGCTACAAATGACGAAAATCTATACGCTATAAAAAATCTCGAGCCGATTTTACCGACTGAAGAGAATGCGTCCGTAGCTGTAGCTATGCCTGAAGTAAATTTAAACGTAAATACCGATAAGAACGAAACCACGCAAACTAATAAAGAAGAAAATATCACGCAAAATCAAGAGCAAAATACATCAAGCGATGCTTCTAAAGAGATAAAGCAAGCAAGCGACGATAAAATTTGGTATCTAGCGGCAAGCACAAAAGAAATAAAAATCGTACCGCGCAAAAAAACGTGGCTGGGCGTTATAAATTTGGACGAAAATAAAAAGCGCTCTGTAGATACTACAAATAGCTTCACGATCGAAATAGGTAAAAAGCAACTCGCAGTAACCGGGCATGGCAATATAAACCTCGAAATAGACGGACAAACGATCAAATTTGGTGACGATAGGCCAAAAAGATTTTTAATAGAAAAAGACAAGGTTTCACTGCTCACATACGACGAATTTGTAGCTCTAAATAAGGGTAAATCGTGGTAAAAAAGCTTTTACTTTTGACTGCTAGCGCGGCTTTTTGCCTTGCGGGCAGCGTGGTGGATATAGCAGGCGGCTTGCTAGGTCAAAATAGCGCAAAAGCAACTCAGCTCTTTGGCGACGGCTCTGCATATCTAAACGCAAACGGCAAGCCCGATATCGCTAAAATTTCAAATGTTTTGAAGTCAAATTCGCTCCTGCGTCTATCCTACAAACAAAACGTCAAGGTAAATATCAAATTTATCTCGCGCCAAAACAACCCGCTACTAATCATGAAAATCGCAAAAGACGCTCTAAATGGACTAGGCTACAACAATATCCTAACGAGCGAATTTTCTAACGCCGGCGGCGCGCTTTGGGGCGTGACGATCGACACCAAATTTATCCCGGATCCAGGCTCGCTCTACGCCGCGCTTAAAGAAAGCGGCACCGAGATAACCGACATAAATAGACCCAGCGAGCTATCATACGAGTACGTCATCGACGCGTCAAATTCCTCTATAAACCAAACTCCCGTGCAGTTTTCGCAGGAAGTCCAGCTCTCAAAGCCGCTTGAGCCCTATCTCATCGACGTTAGCGGCGCAAAGAGTACGACGATAAGCGCTAGCGCAGAGGATCGCTGGTCCGCCGTCGTGAGAATTTTGGATAAAAACTTAAATTTGCTTGACGAAAAGCAAACTAGCAAGCCCGTAAATAGCCTAAAAGTATCGCTCCCTCAAAATGCAAAATACATAATGATCGACGATGCGGTCAGCCTAGAAAACATCAAACGAGGACTCAAAATCTACCTAGAGTAAGGAGAAATTTATGTTTGACGAGATTAGATTTAATACCATAGAACGACTTCCAAACTACGTATTTGCCGAGGTGAACGCGATAAAAATGGCGGCACGTCGAGCGGGCGAAGATATCATCGACTTTTCGATGGGAAACCCGGAAGGCCGCACGCCTCAACACATCGTCGATAAGC
>NZ_CALIII010000373.1 GCF_938018145.1 uncultured Campylobacter sp. | reverse complement strand
GAAAAAATCGGCTAGTTCCATTATCGGATATGCGCCCGCGTATTTTTTACCGCCGGCGATATCTTTTGACACACCGCCACGCGCTGCTATCTGGGCAAAGTCGCCGACTCTCAAATGCCCCGCCGAGCCGCTTTGTCCGCCCATCACGACGTTGCGTCCAAGCTTGGTAGATCCTGCGAGCCCTACCTGCGAAACCAGTATCGAGCCGTAGCCTATCTCGCAGTTGTGGCCGATTTGCACGAGGTTGTCGATCTTGGCGTATGCTTTTACGACCGTGCTTTCAAACACGCCGCGGTCTATCGTCGTGCATGCGCCGATCTCGACGAAATCCTCTAAAACGACGTTGCCGTTGTGGTAAATTTTCACGTGTTCGCCCGTTTTCGTGTGCGCGTAGCCAAAGCCGTCGCTACCGATGACGGCGTTTGCGTTGATGCGGCAGCCGTTGCCGATAACGGTGTCGTTATAGATGACGACGTTTGGGTGGATGACGCAGTTTGCGCCGATTTTTACATTGTCACCGACGTAGGCGCCCGCCATCACGAGCGTGTTATCGCCGATTATGGCGCCAGAGCCCACGTAAACGTTTGGCATTATCTTTGCGCTTGGCGAAATTTGAGCCGGCTGCGGCTTGGAGGCTAGAAGCTCTTTTGCAAAATATTCGCTCAAAATAGCAAAGGCAAGGTGCGGGTTTTCTACCACTACCGCCCTGCTTTGCGCGCTGGCAAGATCTTTTAAATTTGACGCGACCAAAATCGCGCCCGCCTTTGAGCCCTCGATAAATTTAGCGTTTTTCTCGCTGTCGCAGTAGCCTAGCTCGCTAGATCCTGCGTTTGAGAGCGAATTTAGAGCCGTGATCTCTAGCTCCTCGCCGCTAAATTCCAGTCCTAAAATTTTATAAATTTCGCTTAGTTTCATCACAGATCCATTAGCACCGAGCCGCCGCGCACGACGTCTGTGGGGTTAAATTTTTTGATAGCTTTGAGGAAATTTTCTATCCTGCTCGCGTCGTCGCTGACCATGACGACGATGTAGTTTTCGTTGGTGTTGGCTACGATGCCGTTGTAGGCCTTTAGTATCGCGTCCAGTCCGCCGAAATTTTCGCTAAGCGGGATTTTAACGAGCGCCATTTCCTTTTCGACGAATTCGCCGCTTTCGATGACTTTATAGGTCGGTATTAGCTTGTGTAGTTGCTTTACGATCTGCTCGAGCACGCGCTCGTCGCCGCTAGTAACGATGCTGATACGAGAAAGCTCGGTGCCTGGGATGGGTGCTACCGTGAGCGTGTCGATGTTGTATCCGCGCCCCGCAAAAAGCCCGGAAATGCGCGATAAAACGCCGTGCTCGTTTAGCACGATGACTGAAATCACTCTTCTTATGCTCATTTTTATTCCTTGCTTTTTAAGATCATGTTGTATATCGCCGCGCCCGCAGGAACCATCGGCAGTACGTCCTCAAATCTATCCACGCGTACGTCTAGCACTGCTGTTTTACCGCAGGCCATCGCCTCTTTTAGCGCGGAGCGAAACTCGTCCTTCGTGCGGCACACGAAGCCCGCTCCGCCAAAGCCCTCTGCGATCTTTGCAAAATCAGGCTGCAAGCTAAGGTCGGTCGAGGAGTAGCGCTCGCCGTAGAAAAAGGTCTGCCACTGGCGCACCATGCCTAGGAAATTGTTATTTAAGATGATGTTGATGACGGGTTTGCCGATCTCGGTGGCGGTC
The DNA here is from genome assembly GCF_938018145.1 of uncultured Campylobacter sp. Classification (GTDB taxonomy): domain Bacteria; phylum Campylobacterota; class Campylobacteria; order Campylobacterales; family Campylobacteraceae; genus Campylobacter_A. The sequence goes on along the minus strand of NZ_CALIII010000373.1, from coordinate 1,658 downwards.
ATCAGCTCTTGGATATTCATGAGGATCGAGCCGTCGCCGGTGAAATTTACGACGATGTTTTCGGGCTTTGCCGCCTTCGCTCCGACGGCCGCCGGCAGGCCAAAGCCCATAGTCCCCTGGCCTCCGCTAGTTATCAGCTGGCGCGGCCTATCAAACGGATAAAACTGCGCGACCCACATCTGGTGCTGGCCGACGTCGGTGGCGATCACGGCGTCTTTGCCAGATTCTTTTAAAATTTTAGCCGTTTCGCGCACGACCCACTGCGGTTTTATGATCTCGTCGCTATCTTTGTAATCCAGCGGATTTAGCGCGTCGTACCTAGCTAGTATCTCGTGCCACGCGGTCAAATTTTGCTCGTTTACGCTTACTTTTTCCACCATCTCTTCTAGGACGCAGTTTAGATCGCCTACGATCGGGAAGTGCGCGTTTACGATCTTTGAGATCGAGCTAGGGTCGATATCGACGTGGATGATTTTGGCGTGTTTGGCAAATTCGCTGAGCTTGCCCGTCACGCGGTCGTCAAACCGCACGCCAAGCGCAATGATGAGATCGGTCTCGCTCATCGCCATGTTTGCTGCGTAGCTGCCGTGCATGCCGACCATCGAGAGTAGATTTTTATCCTCGTGCGCTAGGACGCCAAGCCCCATCAGCGTTTCGACCGCTGGGATGCCCGTCTTTGCGCTAAATTTACGCACGAGCTCGCTAGCGTTCGCCGCTACGACGCCGCCTCCTAGATAGAGTAGCGGGCGTTTGGCCTCGGCGATGACTTCGAGCGCCTTTTTGATCTGCTTTGCGTTGCCTTTGTAGGTCGGTTTGTACGTCGGCATCTTTATCTCGGTCGGGTAATCAAAATCCCCAACGGCCGCGGTTATATCCTTTGGGATATCGACGTGAACGGGCCCCGGGCGTCCCGAGCGAGCGATATAAAAGGCCTCTTTTAGGATGCGGGGTAGCTCCTCGATACTGCGCACGAGGTAGTTGTGCTTCACGCACGGGCGCGAGATACCCACGGCGTCGATCTCCTGAAAGGCGTCCGTGCCGATAAGCGAGGTCGGAACCTGGCCGCTGATTAATATAAGCGGAATGCTATCCGAGTATGCGGTGGCTAGGCCCGTGACCGCGTTTGTAAAGCCGGGGCCGCTCGTTACAAACGCCACTCCGACCTTGCCGCTAGCGCGCGCGTAGCCGTCTGCAGCGTGCACGGCGGCTTGCTCGTGACGCGTCAAAACGTGCTTGAAATAACTCTGCTTGTACGTCTCGTCGTAGATGTTTAGCGCCGCGCCGCCGGGGTAACCAAAAACCGTCTCTACGCCCTCCTCGCGCAAGGCTTCCATCACCATGCGCGAGCCAGAAATGCCTTTTATCATCTGTATCGCCTTTTGATAAATTTGACCCCGATTATACAGCTTTAAGGTTTAAAAACGCGTAAAATCGGGCTTAGAATTTGGGCCGTACTTTGCAAGGGCTTAAATTTGAGTAAATTTATGAGCGAAATTTAGAGGGATTCAAATTTGGATAATTTTTTAAATTTTACGCGCCGAGACCTGCATCTTTAAAACGCTAAATTTGGTTTGGTTAAATTTGGTGTTGTGCACTAAGCTTTTTGTGTAAGCCAATCATTCTTGTTAAGGGGGAAGGGGCTTGAATTACGCTCTGCT
>NZ_CALIII010000372.1 GCF_938018145.1 uncultured Campylobacter sp. | reverse complement strand
GCAAAGGCCAAATTTAACCCCGCAAAAATCATCAAAAACAATCTTTTCAATAATTTTCCTTTTTTAAATTTTAAAATTAATTTTACCCAAAAACGGCTAAAATCGGATTTTACTTTAAGGCGAGATTATGGAAATTTTATCGGTTGCGTCGATCGGATACGTGTGTTTGGGGCTATTTGTCGGCTTTTTGTCTGGATTTTTGGGCATCGGAGGTGGTGCGGCGGCCGTGCCGATACTCGTATTTTTGGGCTTTGACGTCAAATACGCAATCGGCGTGAGCGTCCTTCAGATGGTTTTTAGCTCGGTTTACGGCTCGCTTTTAAATATAAAAAACAAAAACGTCGATCTAAAGCCCGCTTTGGTGCTAGGTATCGGCGGCTTTTGCGGGGCTAGTGCTAGCGGCTTTATCGTGGCGAGCGTTCCGTCTAAATTTTTGCTTCTAACGCTTATCTGTATTCAAATTTTTAACGTTATTAAGCTATTTTTTAAAAATCCTGAGCCAAAAGGTGCGCAAAATCCCTCTCTCGTACCGCTTTTTTTCGTCGGCCTTTTCGTCGGCGCGGTGGCTATCAGCGTGGGTATCGGCGGCTCGGTCATCATCATGCCGGTTTTGATAAATTTCTTAAACTACGACATAAAAAAGGCGATCAGCACGGGGCTATTTTTTGTGATATTTTCGTCGATTTCAGGTTTTATTAGCCTCGCCTCGCAAGGGCTCGTGCAGTACGAGGTCGGCGTTTTGGTCGGTATCGGCTCGCTTATAAGCGTGAGATTTGGCGTGGCTTTAGCACAAAAAATCGACCGCACCGTCCAAAAAAGATGTTTGCTTGCGCTCATCTCTACGACTCTAATTATAATGATAAATAAGCTTTTTGCTTAAATTTGAGTTTATGGATTTAAAACAATACGATTAAATTTGCGATAAATAAGAGAGTGGGGTAAATTTACCCCGACCACCTTCAATAAAAATCAGAAATTTTCTAAAAATCCGCCGTCGCTTAGTTTTAGCTCGAGATCCTTTACGTACTCTTCGGCTGCTTTTTGGTATTCGTTTTTGCTGACGGTTTTTATCGTTTCGCCGTTTTTGCCGGCAAACTCCAGATTCCTTTCGCGTGCAAATTTTACCGTTTGTTTTACGATATTTTCGAGCGAGTTTTCGCCGTTAAATTTAAGCGCGATAAAGGCGTCAAACTGCGAAAAATTTGCCGGCACGTTTAGCTCGTCTGCGATTTTTATCACGGGCTCGTCTGTAGCAGAGAAATACTCAAAATATCCGTGTACTCGCTCTTTTATACGGCTTTTACCTGCTTCGTAAACGACTTTCGGACGTTCGTAGGTCGTTAGCTTCGCGCAGTTTGCGGCTAAAATTTCCATAAAACCTAAATATGCCGATTTTACCGCATTTTTGTCATCTTTTAAAAGCGCCGCGACATCGGCAAAATTTACGCTTGCTGGGTATACGTCGGTAAAGACTTGATAAAGCCAGTCGTATTGCGGTTTCATAAAGCTATCCCTTATGCTTTTATATCTATTGTCTTCTTTTGTAAAGCCTACTGATATATGAAGCTTACAAAGCTCTTCCATGCCGATATCTACTTGGAAGTTTTCGCCCAAAAGCTCCTTGTGTACTATTAGGCTTGCTCTAAAAATTTTACCTGTTAAAAAGTCCAAAGCTTGCTCTTTTTCTACTCTGGATTTGAAATTTGAGTCAATGAATTTATCAAATTTTTCTAATCCTAAATTTGATTCAAAAACATCATTTAGACTAACTTCAGATAGGTACATTAGTCCGTTTTTGTCGAGGTTTTCTGCAAAATCTTTAAAATAAATCGGGTTATTAAAAACATCTAAATATTCGTGCATTATGTATGAATCGTCTGTTTTTAATGTCCACTCTGCGTAATATTCTAGAGCATTATGATTGATTAAAATTGTACTTAGGCCATTATCGCCGGTTTTGTAAAATTTAGCGTACTCTACAAGCGTTTTTAGGATTTCTCTTGCTTTGGCTACCTTTGCGGCTTCTCCTTTTATATCCTTAGTGCCGAACATTAAAAA
>NZ_CALIII010000371.1 GCF_938018145.1 uncultured Campylobacter sp. | reverse complement strand
AAATTATTCAGTAACAATACTTACGTATTTACGGCTTTTCTCGCCTTTGTCGTTTATCTCGTATGCGACGTTTTTAAAGGCTTTGTTTATAGCGGGGTTAAACCTAGTATCGTCCGTGATACTTAAAAGCTCGTTTACCGTGGGCAGTCTCCAGTCATCAAAACCGGCAAAATTTAAATCATCGCAGTAGCGAACCGCCTCGGCGTAGGTCATAGGCTTATCGTGCGAGTTTTGCTCCTCAATAGAAGGGATAATAAGCGGGGACATATCCTTCCCATAGCTATCCTGCCACATCAGCTTATATATATCGTCCTTGACGACACCCAGACGGATGTCCTTACTAAAGCCTGCGGTAACGTCGCCCTCGTCGCTCACGGTCTTTTTGATAAAACCGATAGGGTCAAAGCCAAACGCCGCGCTAGAACACAGCAGGCATGCTAGCAGGGCGGAAGTAAATTTAGTCATGTTTTCATCCTTTTAAATTTAGCCTAAGAAAAAGGCCGAGATTTTTTTGAAATTGTCCTTTTTTATGCCGAAATAGACCAAAAATATATCCGCCAGCCACCACAAAAGTAAGGCGGCAAGGGCGATAGCGGCCTCGTCGGGATTGGTTTTTGACGCCCTTGCTATACCGACTGCTAACACGAACTTCAAAACTCCCGCGCCGCCGTCGCCCTTATAAAACCTATCAAACCCTATAAAGCCGAACAAAATGCTTATGATAAGACCCAAGATAGGACTTTTTAGCTGTGAGGTTAGCGGCTTTAGATCGGGCATATTGCCTGCCGCCTCGGCTCTATCTAGCTCGTTTTTAACGATCATCAGATGAGTGTCTGAAACCTTGCCTTTAAATAGCAAATACGAATTACCCACTGCTTTTCCTTTAAATTTGGCTTACAAAGAAGCCATTATTTTTTTGAAATTATCCTTTTTGATGCCCATATAGACCAAAAATAAATCGGCAATGCACCAAACAATGCCTGCGCACATGATCAAAGACGCAAGAGCGGCAAGGTCATCGTTGCTATTTTGCGCGGCGCCCATTACCAAAAAGACAGGAAGTATACAAAGTAGAATTTTAAATATACCAAGCCACGCATCCCCCTTATAAAACCTATCTACACCAAGCCAGCCGAACAAAAATCCAAGCACCAGTCCGATACCCGGGGATTTTAAGGTGGATAAAACGGGTGTGAGATCAAGATTATAATGCCCAACCGACGCCATCCTATCTAACCTACCTTTGAGCTCTATCAAATTTACGTCTGAAATCTTGCCCTTTAGCAACAAAAGAGTGCTATTCATCGTTTGCCTTTAAATTTAAAATTATAAAGAGATCATTATTTTTTTGAAATTGTCTTTTTTGATCCCCATATAGACCAAAAATAGATCGGCAATGCACCAAATAAGACTCGCAAAACTAATCATCATCGCCATAGCCGCCAGATCCTCATCGCCTCTTTGTCCCGCTTGCACGGCAAAAAACATCGGCGCAATGCAAAGGATTATTTTGAGTATTCCAAGTCCGACATCGCCTTTATAGAACCTATCTACACCAAGCCATCCGAACAAAAACCCAAGCACAAGCCCGACCATAGGGCTTTTAAGCGTAGCAGCCATTAGGGTCAAATCAGGCCTCTTGCCCGCCGCTTCGGCTTTATCCAGCTCGCTTTTTATAACCATCAGATGAGTATCTGAAACTTTGCCTTGAAATAGCATATATGCGTTATTCATTTTTCTTCTTTGGATTAAATTTTAAATTCGTCTATTTAGATTGTCTTTTTTGATACCGATATAAACCAAAAACAAGTCCGCAAAATACCAAATAAGACCTACGCACATAATCACGGACGCGACCATCAGCGCTGCGTCGCTGTTTGTTTTTGCAGCCGATGCTAACAGCAGAGCCGGTGCGACGCAAAGTAAAATTTTAAATACGCCAAGCATTATGTCGCCCTTATAAAACCTATCTACGCCCAGCCAGCCTAGAAAAAGGCCGAGTACGAGACCTATGGCCGGAGATTTTGGGCTTGCGGGTAATTTTGATAAATTTGAAGTCGTGTTCGTAGTTTGCCCGGTTTGTCTCTCGCTTGTGGCGGGTTCAAATTTGGTTTGTAAATTTATATTTTCTTTGGATATATTCGTTTTGAGCTCTTGTTTGAGGGGTTGCGTCTCTTTATTTAAATTTATCGCGCTTTCTTTTGTCTCGCTCCTGCTTTGAGCAAAATTTTGCACTGCTTGAGCATCTTTTGTCTCGCTAATAAAATTTTGTGCAGCGACTTCTTTTTCGTCGTTTAATTTTACGTTTGTATTTTTATCACTACTCAAAGCTTGCATTATTTTGTTGAAGTTATCCTTTTTGATACCGAGAAATACCAGACTTATATCCATAAAGTACCACACGAGCCCTATAATAGCCAATGGAAACGCGCCTAAGATGACTGCTAAGATAGGCAACATAGAACAAATAAGTAACTTAAATACCGATAGTCCCATATCACCCTTATAAATCCTATCTGATCCAAGCCAGCCTAGAAAGACGCTGATAGCAAGCCCTATGTTTGGTGATGAAAGCGTGGGGACTACCGATAAAACATCAATTTTATGCCCATCAGCCTCTAATTTTTCGATTTTGTTTTTGATTGCTATCAGATTTGCATCCGACACCTTGTCTTTAAGTAACACAAACGAACAAATGTCCATTTTTATTTCCTTTCTATATGAATAAATTTATGAAATTATATCCTAATTTATATATTATTTGAATAAAAATAAAATGTTCTAAATCTGAAATGTGGATTACGCTAAAAACCTTATAATTAATACAGGAAATTGGCGAACAAGCCGATTTTCAAATTTAAACAAAAGGAGGAATTGCCATGAAAAATGGTAATCCTAAAATATTTAGTAGTCTCGAGGAGGCCAGGACCTACTACGCCTCTCTTTCGAGAAAGTTGCAAGTCAAAAAGGAAGATACGCTTTTTAGACTCGCCAAAATCAATGCGGAAATGGAAAATTTGGAAAAGAATTTTCGCGAATACAGCCTTGCATTGCCGCTCTGCGACCAAAAAAGATACTATCTATCGATGCTAATCGATATGGAACGGACGTCAAAAAAAGGCGCGCCGGAAAACACAAACTACACGGTCGCCGATATAGATGGGCTCATCGAGGTGCTTAACAAAGATGCAGCTAGGCCTATTTCTAGCATATCGGCACCTCCGTCGCAGTCGGCTAACGAAAACTCTACCGGCAAAGAAAACAAACAGTCGGCTACCGCGACTTCTACCGACTCTACCGACAAGAAAGCAGAGGTCGGGGATGACAAGAAAAAGTAGCCTATATAACGGTATCCATAATGGATACCGCGCTAACGACGATAAATTTAAAAAAGGAGACAAAAATGTCAGTTTTAAAAAATAATCGGTTTACAAGTAAAATGACGTGTTTTAAAATTCAGCGTAGCGCGCCTAACGCTTTTGCACATAACGACCGCAGTCAAACGGTGGATCACGCATATCCGCAGTTTTCGAATCTCAACGAAGTCGACGTGAGTGCGTTTCTCGCCGAAGAAAAATACCTATGTATGCTTACGCAGGCGATCCAAAACTACATAGCTAGGACGGGTCAAAGAGTTCAAGTCGATCCAAAAAACATCAGACGCTCGGCCATAGTACTGATCGAAGATCGCCATACCATAGACGATGTCAGACGGCTTTGCGATGTAATAGAGAGAAAATACGGATGGCGCACGATACAAATCGCTATCCACAGGGATGAGGGCCATTTCGACGAGAACGGCGTTTGGCATCCAAATGTGCACGCGCATATCGAATTTTTCGTACTTGGAACGGATGGAGTAAATTTATACAAAAGCCGCGACTTTGGGCCGCTAAAGATGAAAGAGCTGCAAACTCTAGCTGCAAACGTTTTAGGCATGCGTCGAGGCATCAACTACTCCGCCATCGGCCAAACGCCCAGAAAAGGGTTGCCTCATCAAGCGTATAGAATTTTAGCCCAAACAATCTCGCAGTTTACGGCCAAAGTGGAAAATCTAGAAAAAAAGGTTGCCCAAAAAGGCGCGCAGATCGAGGAGCTAAAAAAGCATATCAATGCGCTTCAGAATCAAAACGACGAAGGACTTGAACAGGCTGAAGGCCAAAAAGCGCTAAGAAAAATATTTGAGCGCATACGCTATCACATAGACGATATTTAGCCGCCACCGTGAGTATCCGACTTGGATACTCACACTCACGATATCCACAAAAAAACAAAAATTTAACCCCCTCCTTTTTTCGTAAATTTAAGTCATAATTTTTACCGATTTTTTCTATAATCCCATTATGAAAAACAAAAACCGAATTTGCCGAAAATGAAATTTCAACCTTAAACCAAAGCAAGAATTTAACCCCAAGCATCTACGCCGTCATCGATCTAAAATCCTTCTACGCCTCGGTCGAGTGCGTGGAGCGAGGGCTTGATCCCTTTGAGGCGAATTTAGTCGTCGCAGACGCTAGCAGAGGCGAAGGTAGCGTATGTCTAGCCGTTAGTCCCGCGCTAAAGGCTCTTGGCGTAAAAAACAGATGCAGGCTGTTTGAAATCCCTAAAAATATCAAATATATAATCGCGCCGCCCAGGATGCAGTTTTACATCGACTACGCGGCTAAAATTTACGGCATCTACCTAAAATACGTAGCCAAAGAGGATATCTACGTCTACTCCATCGACGAGGCCTTTATCGATCTTACCTCGTATCTAAAATTTTATAAACTAGAAGCCAGAGCCATGGCAAAGATGATAATGGACGACATCCTAAAAACTACGGGTATAACGCCTACCTGCGGTATGGGGACAAATCTATATCTAGCCAAAATCGCCCTTGACATCCTAGCTAAGCACAGCGAGGACGGTATCGCCTTTTTAGACGAAACGCTCTATAAAGAAAAGCTCTGGACGCATCAGCCGCTAAATGATTTTTGGCGTATAGGCAAGCAAACTAGAGCAGAGCTTGAGAGATACGGGATATTTTGCATGAAAGATATGGCAAACGCTCCTTTTAGCCTGCTAGAAAAGGTGTTTGGTATCGACGCCTATATCGCGCTAGATCACGCAAACGGTATCGAGCCCACCACTATAGCCGATATCAAGGCTTATAAACCCTCGACTAAGTCATACTTTAGCTCTGAAATTTTACCTAGAGACTACGAGAGGCTGGAGGCTCTAATCGTGCTAAAAGAGATGACCGATAGGCTAGCTCTAAAGATGATAAACGAGGAAGTGCGGGCTAGCGGGCTCACGATAAATATCAAATTCGCGGGCAAAAACGAACCCGCGCAAAGAGCCACGGTAAGGTTTAAAACTCCGAGCAATATCGCTAGCGTACTCATGGACGCAGCGCAGGAGCTATATCTAAAAAAGATAAAAAACGCAGGCCTCATCAGGCAAATCGGCATATCGGCAAACGACGTCGTAAAGGAGAGCAAAACCGAAAGAAGCCTCTTTGAAGAAGAAAACGCAAAAGAAAAAACGGTGCTAAAAACCCTAAACAAGATAAAAGAAAAATACGGCAAAAACTCCATCCTAAGGGC
>NZ_CALIII010000370.1 GCF_938018145.1 uncultured Campylobacter sp. | reverse complement strand
AATTTAGGCGTCTTTATAAAGGCTGCCAAAAAGCGCGGCGAGTGCCTAGACCACGTGCTTTTCTATGGGCCGCCGGGCCTTGGTAAGACGACGCTGGCGCACATCATCGCAAACGAAATGGGCGTGAGCATCAAGATGACGGCCGCACCCATGATAGAAAAAAGCGGCGATCTGGCGGCGGTACTGACAAATTTGCAAGAGGGCGACGTGCTCTTTATCGACGAGATACATCGCCTAAGCCCCGCGATCGAGGAGGTGCTCTATCCTGCGATGGAGGACTTTCGCTTAGATATCATTATAGGCTCGGGGCCTGCGGCGCAGACTATCAAGATCGACCTGCCTAAATTTACGCTGATCGGCGCTACGACGCGCGCGGGAATGATCTCGGCACCCCTGCGAGATAGATTCGGGATGGATTTTAGGCTGCAGTTTTATACCAGAGAGGAGCTAGCTCGTATCGTGCAGATCGCCTCGGTAAAGCTTGGCAAAGAGTGCGAAAAAGCCGCCGCTCTCGAGGTCGCCGCTCGCTCGCGCGCTACGCCCAGGATCGCGCTACGGCTGCTAAAGCGCATACGAGACTTCGCCGAGGTAAACGACGAAGCGATCATCTCGCAACCCCGCGCCAAAGAGGCTCTGGACGCGCTTGGCGTAAACGACATCGGCTTTGACGAGATGGATATCAAGTATCTAGAGATCCTGCTCGCCGCCAAACGCCGTCCGATGGGGCTAAGCACGATCGCGGCGGCTCTAAGCGAGGACGAGGGCACGGTCGAGGACGTGATCGAGCCCTATCTGCTCGCTAACGGCTACATCGAGCGCACGGCAAAAGGCAGGCTAGCAAGCGCCAAAGCCTACGAGGTGTTTAAGCTCAAATTTGACGGGGGTACGCAAAAAGGATTGTTTGAGGATTGAGGTGGGAAACTGGATTCAACCATAAATTTTAATCGTCAAATTTTAGTCGCTTTTTGCTCGGGAAATTATCTTGGGTTTAAATTTAACAAACATAAAAATCGTCGTCGTTTACGCGCGGGTCAAATTTGACTGTATTTTCGTCGAAAATTAAGAGAAGGAGCGTGAATTTGGCTGCTACGAAATTTTCTCGATTTTAAAACGAAAGTCGTAGGTTTGGTAAAATTTGAGTGAAAATCGCGCGAAAATTTGATTTTATTTACGGCTTGGAATCGTGCGATGGCGGCGGTAAATTTCGGCGCAAAAGCAAAAACCGAAGCACCGAAATTTAAAAGAAATTATTTAAAGGTATATGTCCAAGAACCTTGGTCTGTATCTATTTTTGCTTCTAAAATTTTAGAGCAGTAAGCCCCTATTTGCTCTTGTTCTCCAAATTTTAGATTGATAGCTGCGGCATCTTTTCCATATTGGCCATAAAAATCATCCAAGGAAATTGTTTTATCCTCTTTTTGGCCTCCATTTACATATATTCTTGCATACACATAACTTCCACGATCAGTTTCATTTACGGTTACTTTATTGTACATTACGGTGTTATTTTGACCTTTGATTTCGTTTGTCCACGAGCTACTGCAATTACCTCTATTGATTTCAACCATATATATTTTAAGGTCATCTACCAAAGATGTTACTAATATCTTGTAGTTACCCCGCTCGATTTCAAACGGGGCTTTATCTGCCGCCCTTGCTCCTTCGCTGCCGCAGCCTATGAGTATCGCCGCAGCTAACGCTAAACTTAGCTTCGCCATTTGTTTTCTCCTTTTAATATTTCGATAGCATTTTTTATTTTCTCGTCATTTGGCGAGCCGTCGAGTAAAGCCCCTAAAAACTCCTTGCATAGATTGTTTGATAGCAAGAAGTAGCAAGGATCGCCGTTTCTAGTAACGGGATAGCCGTTTTTGCTCTCCATGGAGCTTTTCCACCTCATACCTATGCGCCAACCGCCGAATTTCGAGCTGTAGCCTAAGGCAACGATGAAATCGTCTACGTCGTAAAGCACGATATGCTCTTTGTCAAACGGATAAAAATCACTCATTAATCTCCTTTAAATAAAATATAAAGCCATTTTCCCCCCCCCCCTTTTTTTTTAGAAATCGATAAATTTACTTAAAATTTATACGTCTCATCCGCCTCGCTCGTGCCTAAATTTAGCCCGTCCGCAAAACACCGCAAAATCTGATATAATAAGCCCCTCAAAAGGAAAAAAATGAATAATCGAGTGTTTTTCGGTATTTTCGCTCTTTGCGCGTTGGCGCTAGTGGTGTACCTTTTTAAGCCGTTTTTGCTAAACATCTTTATCGCCGCCTTGCTAGCCGTCGCCACCTCAAACGTAAACGTCAAATTTTTGCAGCTAACGAAGGGCAAAAGGACGCTCTCGGCGGCTCTTACGACGCTAGCGCTGTTTTCGCTATTTATCGCGCCGCTTTTGTACGCCGTGATCGAGATCGCCAAACACGCCGCAAACTTTAACACCGGCTACATAACAAACACGTTAAATTATTTTCAAAGCGGGAATTTTCAGCTGCCCGAACCGATCAAATTTCTAGAGCCTAAAATCAAAGAGATGATCGCCGACATCGACGTCGGAGCGATATCTAGCAACGTGCTTTCTAGTCTTGGCGGCATCGGCAAATCAAGCGTAAAATTTCTCATCGACATGATTTTTATCCTCGTGTTTTTCTTTTTTGCGGTGCTTTACGGTAGCGAGCTTGTGGGCTACCTAAAAAGCGCGCTTCCGATGAAGGAGAGCGAGAGCGAGTTTATACTTAGCGAAGTGGCTAACGTCATGAGCGTCGTGCTTTACTCTATCGTTTTAAACGCGATTTTGCAGGGTTGCCTCTTTGCTATCATCACGATTTCGTACGGCTACAACGGCTTTTTGATGGGCATACTCTTTGCCTTTACTTCGCTCGTGCCGGTCGTTGGCGGCTTGCTTGCTTGGGGGCCTATTAGCCTTTACGAGTTTGCTAACGGCAACACCGCGGCCGCGATCGTCATCGCCGTCTATACTATCGTCGTGATATCTATCGTCGCAGATACGTTTTTAAAGCCGATCGTGATTAAATTTATCAACGATAAGCTCGTAAAAATCCCGACAAAGATCAACGAGCTGCTGCTGTTTTTCTCGATGATAGCGGGCATCTCGACGTTTGGCTTTTGGGGACTTATCTTGGGGCCTGCGATCGTGACGTTTTTTATCTCGACGATCAAGCTTTATACATTGCTTAAAGAGCGCTCGGTCGTGTAAATTTGCCTAAAATCCGCGATATTTTTAGCAAATATCACAAATCTAACACGGATTTTATTATTTTCTGTGCTATAATCCTTAAATATAAAAATTAATGTTCCGCATTAAATTTGCGGGACGTAAATTTGCTAAATTTAACCAAGGAGTTTTTATGAAACTAGCAAAACTAAGTTTAGCCGCCGTTTTGGCGCTTGGCTTTTTAGGCGCAGCAAACGCAGCCGACACCTTTGGGGAGGCGTTTACCAAAGGAAAACTAGCAGGCAAGATCCAAGCCACCTACGTCGATCAAAAAGACGAACGCGCGCCGATACACGACGAGCAGCTGACGTCTATACAGCTTGAGCTTGGCTACGTGACCGATCCGTTTTACGGCTTTAGGCTCGGCGTTACGGGGCAGGGCAACTTCCTGCCGTTTAACAGCATGAGAAAAAGCGGCACTCTATACGACAAAGAGTGGAGAACGCAAGGCGCGGTAATGTCCGAAGCGTATCTAGGCTACGGCATAGGGCAGACCGATATCAAATTCGGCCGTCAATACGTAAATACTCCGCTAGTAGCGGGCAATCCGACGCGCGCGTTTAAAGAGGCGTTTGAGGGTCTAACGATCGTAAACAAAGACATCCCAAACACCACCCTGATCGGCGGCTGGTATTATAAATTTCAAGGCAGAAGCGCCGTCGTAACGGGCGGCAAAGAGGGGCGCGCTCCGCATTTTAAGGATAGAGTCATCGTCGGCGGCATGGGGCCCGTGGCGTATGAGTTTGACAATATCTTTACCGGCGCAGTCATAAATCAAAGCATCCCGAATCTAAAACTAACCGGCGCATACGCTAGAGTGACCGATCTTAGGCGCGGCGCGCTGCAAGGCGACATCAACTTCTACCTAGCCGAGGCTAACTACAAAGTACCCGTCGGCGACTTTAAACTGGGTTTTGACGCGATGTATAAGGGCTCTCGCACTACAAGAGGCTTAGAAGATCTAAACTACGACGGAAATATGATCGGTCTAAGAGCGGGCATTTATGATTTCGTGGGCTTTAGCGCGTCTTACGCCTATACGACCGTCGGCGACAACGACGCTTTGGCGTTTGGTCTAGGTAACGGTCCCGGCTCATACACGCTGCTTCCTATCCGCGGGCCTTTCGTATTTACGGGCTATGCTGGCATGAATACGCATAAACTTTTGTTTGAGTACGACTTTAAAGAAGTGGGTGCCGAGGGTCTAAAAGCAAAACTACATCTAGTAAAAGGTAGGCAAGACGCCCCGCATCGTAACGCCGGTCCGACCGCGGCTAATACGCATATGAACGTAAAGGGCTGGGCGGCGCAGGCTAGCTACGATATGCCGTGGGTCAAGGGGCTAAGCGCAAGCATCACCTACACGGCTCTTGAGAGAAAGAACTTTGATACCAGAGGAGCCGTTAGAAAGACCGATAACAACGAGCTTTGGCTACAACTTGGATATAAATTTAACCTTCTAAACTAGCTACTTTAATGCGGACGCAAATTTGACGCGTCCGCTACTTCTTTTTTATTTTATTTTTTGCGTTTGGGGCGTAAATTTGGTCTTATAAACCTGCATAAATTTGATCTTTTTGGAGTAAATTTGGCCTACATCAAATTTACGATTTATGAACTAGTTGCCTAAATTTAACTGCGTCAAAAATTGCCGTATCGGCTCAAATTTAATCTATGTAATAGCAAATCATGAGTCTGATTTTAGGCTATTTTTGTGCTTTTTATCTTTTTTATCGCCCAGTCGTAGTGTGATGAGGTGCTGCTGGTAATGTAGGCGGCGAGGTTTAGATTGCCCGTGAAGTTAAAATGTCCGCGCGCAAAAAGCTCCTCGTCGCTAAAATTTGCCGTAAGCTGCATTGCTTTTTCGTGTGTTTGCGCTAGCAGAGTTTTAGCCTCGTAAAGCGGCGTAGCTTGGTGCTTGCGCCAAATTTACGCATTCATCTGTGGATAGGTTTTCCAGTTGTACGGCTCGGGTAAAAACGAAGCCCGCTCACCGCTTAGGTTCTTTTGGATAAAATTTATCAAAAGCAAATGCCACTCGTAAAGGTGTGCGAGCACGTCTCGGACGCATTTATCTCTATCCTCGAAGTCAAATTTGGCCTCTTGCCCTGCCTCATTCATGCTTTCAACTAGCGATAAAAGTTTTTTAAAATTTGTCTCTGAATCGCTTAGTAAGTCTATTTTATTCGTCGGTCGCGGCATTTTTTATCCTTGGCTAAATTTGAGCAAATTATACAGCACATTTTTAAATTTGCACTTTAAAGATACGGGTATTACCAAAAGCTACAAAATATAAAAGGTAAAATTTAATTTATATTTGTATTTTAAAAATTAAAAATAAAACTTAAGTATA
>NZ_CALIII010000369.1 GCF_938018145.1 uncultured Campylobacter sp. | reverse complement strand
TAAAAATCATTATTTTCACGGGTATTCGCGTGAGCGAGGCGCTAAATCTAAAGCGCAAAGATATCGCAGAAGACGGCGAGCTCTACGTCATAAGAATCCGCGGCAAAGGCAACAAATACCGCGTCGTGATGATCAAACGCCGCCTCATCGAAGCCCATCTAGACACGATCGCGATAAACTATATAAATAAAGAAGGCTATCTTTTTATCAATAAAAAAGGCACGCGCCTAACGCAGGCCTACGTGAGCCGCATCGTCGAGCAGATCCTCTTTAAAGCCGGAATCCGCAAGGAAAAAAACGGCGCTCACATGCTGCGCCACACCTTTGCCACGATGCTTTACAAAAAGCAAAAAGACCTGGTTTTAGTGCAAGAAGCGCTTGGGCACGCGAGCCTAAATACTTCGCGAATTTACACGCATTTTGATAGCGAAAAGCTAAAGCTCGCCGCGCAGGTAGCCGAGGAGCTAAGCGGAGAATAGGCGCTAAATTTGAGCGGTTTCAAATTTGACTCGGGCGGCTAACGGCACGCGAGCTTGCTAAATTTGAGAGTCAATATGCTGTTTTCAAATTTGAGCAGTCTATATAATATAAGATAATTGCGCGGTTAAATTTAAGAAATTTGACGAGAGATGAAAAACGGCCGCGCCAAAAACGCGACCGTAAATTTGGGTTAAATTTTAGAGATCGTTATTTTTTCTTTATCGCTGCCGATTACGATCTCGTCGCCGCTTTCAAGCTCGTCTCGCAGGATCATATCGGCTAGCGGGTCTTCCACTAGCTCATAGAGTGCGCGGCGAAGCGGTCTAGCACCGTAAACGATGTCAAAGCCCGCACCCGCGATAAATTTCTTCGCCTCTTCGCTTAGGCTTGCTTTTATACCGCGATTTTGCAGCGTTTTTTCAAGCTCTTTAAACATTATATCTACGATTTTTATGAGCCCGTCTTCATCAAGCGGATTAAAGATTATCGTATCGTCAAGGCGGTTTAAAAACTCGGGTTTAAAGTAGTTTTTAAGCTCATTTTTGACCGCTTGCTCACGCTCCTCGCCTTTTAGATCCATGATGAAATTTGACGCGATATTAGACGTGAGAATGATGATCGTGTTTTTAAAATCAACCGTCACGCCCTTATTATCAGTCGCCCGCCCGTCGTCTAGGATGCCTAAAAGCACGTTAAACACGTCCTTGTGAGCCTTTTCGATCTCGTCAAAAAGTATGACGCTATACGGACGTCTGCGCACGGCTTCGGTTAGCTGTCCGCCTTCATCGTAGCCCACGTATCCAGGAGGTGCTCCGAGCAGGCGAGAGACGCTGTGCTTTTCCATATATTCGCTCATATCAAAGCGTATGAGCGCGCGCTCGTCGTCAAATAAAAATTTAGCCAAAGCCTTTGCTGACTGCGTTTTACCAACGCCCGTAGGCCCCAAAAACAAAAACGATCCGATCGGACGCGCGCCCTCGTTTAGGCCGGCTTTGTTTCGCTTGATAGCTCTTGCTAGCGCGTGCAGAGCGGCATCCTGACCGACGACGCTTTCTCGCAAATGCTCCTCGATCATCAGATATTTTTGCTTTTCGCTAGTTAGCATTTTGCTGACTGAAATTCCCGTCCATTTGCTTAGTATTTCGGCCACCAGCTCCTCATCGACCTGATTTTTGAGTAGCACGCCGCCCTTTTTCATCTCGTCCCATTTTTTTTCGAGCTCTTTTTGGCGGTTGGCCGCTTCTAAAATTTTGCCGTATTCTATCTCGGCCGCGCGCTGCAAATCGCCGTTTCTGCGCGCTATCTCGGCCTCGCTTTTTAGGCTATCTATCTCTTTTTTAGCTTTTGAGATGCCGCCAAAAACCGCCTTTTCGTTTTCAAATTTGCCGTCAAGGGCGTGCTTTTGCTCGTTTAGATCGGCGATTTGCTTTTCTATCTCGGTTAGGCGAGCCGCGTTTTTGGCCTCGTCTTCCATTTTTAGCGCCTCTTTTTCGACCTGCAACGTTACGATCTCACGTTTTATGCGGGCTAGCTCGTACGGCTCGCTTTCTATCTGCATTTTTAGCTCGGCTGCGGCCTCGTCGATGAGATCGATCGCTTTATCGGGCAAAAAGCGGTTTGAGATGTAGCGGTCGCTTAGCTTTGCCGCCGCAACCAGCGCGCTATCGGTGATCGTTACGCCGTGATGCACCTCGAGGCGCTCTTTTATCCCGCGTAAAATTTGAAGCGCTTCGTTTACGCTAGGCTCTTTTACGTCGATAGGCTGAAAGCGGCGTTGCAACGCGGCGTCTTTTTCGAAATACTTGCGGTACTCTTTTAGCGTCGTTGCGCCCACGGCGTGCAGCTCGCCTCTAGCAAGCGCGGGTTTTAGGATATTTGCCGCGTCCATGCTGCCTTCGCTAGCTCCCGCGCCCACGATAGTGTGGATCTCGTCGATAAAAACTATCGCGTCCTCTTGCTCGGCCACCTCGTCCATCACGTCTTTTA
>NZ_CALIII010000368.1 GCF_938018145.1 uncultured Campylobacter sp. | reverse complement strand
AAATTTATGACGAAACGCAAGACCCGCATGAGCATATGCTGGAAGCTAAAAACCTAAAACAAGCGCATCCGGGCGACGTGTTTGGTCGTATCGGTGGCGAAGTGCGAAACGGCAGACTCTACACGCCGTACGGAGATATTAAAATTTACGGAGCAAAGGGCAAACTTCGCAACGAAAAAGAGGCGGTTTTTACGTTCGTTCGCGTCGTGAATTATAAAAATGAACCTCAAATTTGGATAGAAAATGAGAATAATTGACGCGTTGGTGCTGGGCGCATTCGTGCTTTTCGTGATATTTTTGATGCGCGGATTCGTCACGCAGACGCTTGAGAGAAGCAAAAGAAGACAAAATTTAAAAAAGGATAAAAAATGAGCGAAACAAAAGAACTGATCGTGGAGATCGGCGTCGAGGAGCTGCCGGCGATCCCGTTTTTAAAAGAGTGCGGCAACGTCGCGGCAAAGTGGCGCGAGACGCTAGCGCAAAACGGCCTGGATAGCGAGTGTGAGTTTTACTACACGCCGCGCAGGATCGCGTTTTACCACCCGAAATTTGCGGTGCGTCAGGAGGACGGATTTAGCGAGTTTATCGGCGCGCCCAGACAAGTCGCGCAAAAAGACGGCGCATGGACGCCTGCCGCGCTAAGCTTTGCTAAAAAATGCGGTATCGCAGAGTCTGAGCTAAAATTTGAAACCGTCGGCGGCAAAGAGGTGCTGTACTACAAAAAGCCCGTCGCGGGTAAGCCTAGCTCTGAGCTTCTGGGCGATATGATCGAGAAGTTTTTGCTCGGCTTAAATTTTGGCAAATCTATGCGCTGGGGCGATGGTAAATTTGAGTTTATCCGTCCAATTCGCTCGTTTTTGTGTTTGCTTGGAGACGAGGTCGTTAAATTTAACAAATTTGACGTTGAAAGCGGCAATACGATTTTCATGCACAGAAGCGTAGGCTATGATAAATTTGCCATTAAAAACGCGAAAGATTATTTCGCCGCGATGCCTAAAATCGGCGTAATCCTCGATCAAAACGCGCGCCGAGAGAAAATTTTGAGCGAATTTAAACAAATCGAAGCCAAAAACGGCGTAACGGTCGAGGTGGACGAGGCGCTGCTAGACGAGGTCGTAGCGATCACTGAGCATCCGACTGCGCTGCTGGGCGGCTTTGAGCGGGAGTTTTTGGAGGTGCCTAGCGAGGTCATCATCACCTCGATGAAGGAAAATCAGAGGTATTTTCCCGTTTTTGAAGGCGGCAAGCTCGCTAATCGCTTCGTGGTCGTTAGCAACGCCATCTCGCCCGAGCCTGCGCTCATCGTAAAGGGCAACGAAAAAGTTCTACGCGCAAGGCTTAGCGACGCGATGTTTTTCTGGCGCAGCGACCTGGCGCATGAGTTTGGCCCCGAAAAGCTAAAAAACATCACCTATCTAAAGGAGCTTGGCAGCACATTTGAAAAGAGCGTGCGCGAGCTGAGCGTCGCAAAACGTCTGGCTAAAATCTGCGCCGAGAGGCTAAAAAAGTGTGCGGGAGAGGGCTACGAGGCGCTACTGGAACGCGCCGTGATGCTAAGCAAGGCCGATCTAACCACGCAGATGGTGTATGAGTTTACCGAGCTTCAAGGCGTGATGGGCGGCTACTACGCGGCGGCTAAGGGCGAAAACGAAAACGTCGTAACCGCGATCAAGGAGCAGTATTTGCCAAGCGGCGAGGCTAGCGCGCTACCTAGCACTATCTTTAGCTCCGTCGTCGCGCTCGCGATCAAGCTCGAGACGCTAATCGGGCTCTTTAGCGCGGGCAAGATCCCAAGCGGCAACAAAGACCCGTATGCGCTGCGCCGAGCGGCTAACGGCGTCATAAAGATAATCCAAAACGAAAATCTAAACCTTGATATCGCGGCGTTTTTGCGCGAGACGGCGGAGGGCTACGCCAAATTTGACGTCGAGGCGCTGATAGGATTTATATTTGATAGGCTTTATACATTTTTTGACGTGAACCCGTCCGTAGTAAAGGCCTGCCTAGCTAGCAAAAAAGGCGACGTGCTCGCGCAGTGCGAGGCGATCGAGGCTCTGGGCGCGATCTGCGCGGCGGAGGACTTTAGGCAAAATTTTAGCACGTTTAAGCGTCTGGCAAACATCATCAAGGATGAAAATTTCGGCTCGGTTGATGAAGCGAAATTTGAAAATGAGAGCGAGAAAAAGCTAAATGATGCGTTTAAGGCCGCGGTAAAAGCCGGCGGCTCATACAGCGAACGCCTAAAAAATCTTTTCGGTCTAAAAGCCGCGATAGACGAGTTTTTCGACAACGTAATGATAAACGCCGAGGACGAGCTCGTGCGTAAAAACCGCCTTGCGCTCGTGGGGCAAATTTACGCAGAATTCCTCAAAATCGCCGATATAAAAGAGATAAGCCTATAAACTCTAGAAGCGGTGCTGCCGCTTCTGCACTCAGCTTAGGGCGCCAATGCTTAGGTGTGGTTTGCGGAGGTATAGCCTTTGCCATGTTTGGCAATCCTGAAAAAATCAACCTCGACCTCACGCAAAGCGCTGTGCTGCTGTGGCTTGGCATCGGAGCTAGCGGTCTAGGATACTTTTTATGGAACAAAGGCGCATGCGAGGTAGATAGCGGCACTCTAGCTATCATGAACAACGCTCTCATACCTGCAGCCATCATCGTAAATTTAGTATTTTGGCATAAGGATGCGGATATACTAAGACTCTGCCTAGGCGGTGCGGTGATTTATATCTCGCTACTCATTCACAATAAAATCATCGCACACTACGAGCGAGCAAGCGTAGCGGCAAAATAGTCTAAATTTGAAGCCAAATTTAGTTAAAATTTAAAACTAGCGGCGAGATCAAATATCGCCGCTTTACTTGACGGTAGTAGGTATTTTAAATTTGGGTTTTAAAAAGGATCAGATATGCACGACGCCGCAGCACTTCTAATCGCACTCGTT
>NZ_CALIII010000367.1 GCF_938018145.1 uncultured Campylobacter sp. | reverse complement strand
GCATCGATGAACGACGAGCCGATTATTTTCGCGCTTGCTAACCCGACTCCCGAAATCTTCCCTGAAGACGTCGCAAGCGTGCGAAACGACGTGATGATGGGAACTGGCCGCAGCGACTATCCAAACCAGGTAAATAACGTACTTGGCTTTCCGTTTATATTCCGCGGCGCGCTTGACGTCAGAGCTAAAAAAATCACCGAAAATATGAAAATGGCTGCGGCGCGCGCGCTTGCAAATTTGGCTAAAGAGCCCGTGCCTGCGGAGGTTTGCGCGGCGTTTGGCGTAAAAGAGCTAAAATTCGGCAAAGACTACATCATACCAAAACCGTTTGACAATCGCGTGCTTTTAGCCGTGGCTCCTGCGGTCGCGCAGGCTGCGGTCGACGACGGCGTAGCTAGGGTAAAAAATTTCGACGTCGAAGCGTATAGAGCGAGTCTAGCGAAATTATTTTAGTTAAATTTGCGGGGCGCTTTGCTCGCCGCTCTTAGCTTTTAAAGGCTGCGGCGAGCGGGGCTAGCCTGCGCTAAATTTATTAATTTTGCTACGCGCTTTGGCTTTATTAAAAAGTCTCAAATTTAAAGCGGCTCGCCGGGCTAAATTTAGCCTTGTTTTACGGCGCGCCGTTTTTGCTCCAAGCCAAACGCCCTAAGCGCGCAAGCCCGTCTAACGGGGAGCTAAATTTTGCCCGCTAATAGCGTCTTAGCCGTGAGCAGGCCTTACGCGCGAAACTAGCGATTTGCGATTTTTACGACTCAAAACGGTAAAATTTAAAAAGCCCTAGCCTAGCGTTTTTTAAATTTTATCCGCTAAATTTAAGGATCTTTATGAAAAATTTCACCGCCGCCGATGCCGCCGAGCTACCAAACGTCCGCCTAGTCTCTCACCCGCTCATCGAGCACAAACTAGCGATTTTAAGGGATAAAAACACTGAGCCGTTTCAGTTTAGGATGCTCGTGGACGAGATCAGCCACCTGATGATATTTGAGGCGACTAGGGATCTGGCGCTGCGCGACGTGAGCGTGCAGACTCCGGTCGCCCAGGCTCAGGCCAAAAAGCTAGCGACAAAGGTGATGATTTGCCCTATTTTGCGAGCGGCACTGGGTATGCTTGATAGCGTATTTACGATTATTCCAGACGCAAGCGTCGGCTTTTTGGGCTTTCAGCGAAACGAAAAGACCGCAGAGGCGGAGTTTTTCTACGCCAAGCTACCTCGCGACGCCAAAAACCGCCTAGCCATCATCATCGATCCGATGTTTGCCACCGGCGGTACGGCTATCGACGCGGTTAAATTTTTACGCGAGAACGGCATAAAGCAGATCAAATTTATCTCCATCATCGCCGCTCCCGAGGGGCTAAAACGCTTTAGCCAGGTTTACCCGGACGTCGAGGTCTATACGGCTGCGATCGACGAGCGACTAAACGAGAAAAACTACATCGTGCCGGGCCTTGGCGACGCGGGCGATAGAGTGTTTAATACGCTTTAAATTTGACGAACTCGGACGGCAAATTTAGCTTTTTGCCGTAAATTTAGCCGAATTTGACTGCGATTTATGCGGTTAGATTCGGCTTTTGTCTAGTCAAATTTGATGCAAATTTACTCTCGTCTTTACGGCGCGAAATTATCAAATTTGGATTTTGTCCGTACAAATTTGACGTCAAATTTACCGCCGAAGCAAGTGCTTCAAATTTATTCCAAAAGGTCTTTTTTGAACAAACAATTACTTAGAAACGTCATCTTGCCGCTGGCTGTTTTGCTGCTCGCGGCGCTGTTTAAATTTATTATCCCGGATAACTCGGTCGCCCCGAAACAAAATCAGCCGCAAAGCGAATTTAAAGGAAACGGCGCAGGCAAAAACGTAGCTACCACGCCTTCCGCAAACGTCGTAAAAGACGGCATCTACACCTCAAAAGACGAGGTTGCGGCGTATATTTATAAATTCGGCGAGCTGCCGCGAAATTTCATCACCAAAAAAGAGGCGATCGCGCTCGGATGGGACGCTAAAAGCGGCAATCTATGGCAAGTCACGGACAAAAAAAGCATCGGCGGCGACCGCTTTTCAAACAGAGAAAAAAAACTACCCAGTGCCGACGGGCGCAAGTGGTTTGAGTGCGATATCGGATACCGCGGAGGACGACGCGGAGCCGAGCGTATCGTGTTTTCTAGCGACGGGCTGATCTACTACACGCCCGATCATTATGAGAACTTTTATCTACTTTACGAGCGGAGGCAGCAGTGAAAATCATAACTCTAAACGGTACTAAAATGCGCGAGAAAACGGCGGCCTTTGAGTATCTAGCGCGAAAATTCGGCCTTGATCCCGACGTAAAAAACCTCGACGCGCTTTACGACGCGCTCGGCGAGATAAACGAACCAACGCAGATAAATCTAAAAAATCGCACCGCTCTTAGCATGCTTGGCGACTATGCGGACGATCTGATCGCCGTTTTTACCGACCTTGCGGAGGAAAATGAGCGCGTAAAATTTGAGATTTTGTCTTGAGTTTTTGCCTTTTGTGCGGTGAAATTTGGTTTAAGTTTTTGACGGTTTTTAGGCGTCGCAGCTTTTAAGTTTTAACTATCAAAAGCTCGCATGTAGCAAAATTTAAGAGTGTTTATAGCGATACGGATCGCGGCTTAAGCGCAAGTCAAATTTATCTCGCACAGAGCCTCCCGCTCGCAAAAATACATCAAATTTATTTCCGTCTGTTTTACGCGCCGTTACTGCTCGCCTTAACCCGTTTTTAGGCTTTTGATGATATAATTTCTCAAAAATAAGACTTTTGCGGTTTGAGGCGAGTTTAAAAAATAGCAAATTTAATCAGCTTAAATTTAACGTCCCAAAAGCGCAAATGCTCTAAAATTTATCAAAAAAGGAGCCAAAATGAAAACGCTAGTAGTTTTATCCCATCCAAATTTCGCCGCCTCTCGCCTAAACAAGGCGCTGGTAAACGCCGCTAAAAACGCAGGCGCCGAGGTTCGCCACCTAGAGGGACTTTACGGCACCGACGCCCTAAAAATCGACGTCGCAGCAGAGCAGGAGGCGTTTTTGCGCGCCGATCGCATCGTGTTTTTGTTCCCGATGATGGGCTTTAATGTGCCCTCCATGCTAAAGGCCTACATCGACTACGTGCTTAGCCGCGGCTTTGCCTACGGGCAGGGCGCGAAGATCGCGGGCAAACAGCTGCAAATCGCCGTGAGCGCGGGCGGCGGGCTAG
>NZ_CALIII010000366.1 GCF_938018145.1 uncultured Campylobacter sp. | reverse complement strand
CCTCTCCTGCGGCTGCCACGCGTCCTCGCCCCACGTAAAATTTATCTCGGTGCGCATTCCGTCCGCAGCCGTAAAGGCCGAGTGCTTCGTCTGCGGCACCCATTTGCCCTGCCACTTATAGCCCTCTGAGCTAGCATAAACGTCGCCCTTGTAGCGATATATCGATTTTTCGTACGGAGTCCATTTTTTGGCCTTGGCGCTCCACTCAAAGGTCGCTACGAGCGTGGTTTTGTGATTTTCGTCATAAAGTCTTTTGATTAGATACGTCGGCGTCCATTTGCCGTTTTTTAGAGTGAAATTTTGAGAGATTTCCGTCGCGCCCGTTCGCTTTTCGACGGTTTTTTGACCTTGGTTTAGCTTGCCGTTTTGACCGCGGGTGTCAATATAAACAAACGCGCCGTCCTTTGTCCTCTCTGTTTTTGAGAACCCTGCTTTGCGCCATTTTTCGGCGCCAAAGTCCCAATCGTACTCAGTGCTGCCTATCTCGCGCTCGCCTCTTTCGTCAAATTTGACAATGCTTTTCGTCCTGCGCCTACCGTCATCGCTGATTTCGTCGTAGATTTTTTCTAGCGCTCTAGCCTTCGCGTCGTAAGCTTGGCTCGTTTCGTATTTGTAGCGCGGTACGGCGTCGCCCTGCGTTTTATAGATAGTCTTTTTTAGGCAAATTTCGCCCGACGCAGCTAGCGGCAAGGCCCAAATCGCAGCCATCGCCGCCGCTTTCCAAAAAAATCTCACATTCGCTCCTTTTTAAATTTAGCCGCCCAAACGGCGTCAAATTTGATGCGAAAGCAAAATTTAACGAGCTAAATTTGACGCTCGGGCGCTCGTTAAATTTAACCGAATCCAAAGCGTCAAATTTACCGCAGTTAGGCCGCTAGCAAAAGATCATTTGACCCTTTTATACTTCCACGTCTGCTCTGAGGCGAGCTTAAATTTACCGTCTGCTGCGACAAACTGCTTAAAACTAGTCACCGCGTATCTGCTAGGCATCTCAAAGGACATCAGCGAGCCGCCGTGTCCGACGTCGTCGGCTAGTATATGCGGATCAAAGGTCGTCTCCAGGCGCTTATTTTGCACCCATCTTTTACCGTTTTCGTCGCTAGCTAGCTCATAGATATCCACGCTCACGTTATCGCCGCGCTCGTTGTAGCCGTAGACGAACTTCTCGCTGCCGTCCATCGTGTCGTATCGCTGCGTTAGCAGACGCTCGCCGCTCTTGTCGTAGATGCTGCGGTTGGAGTACTCCTGCTTCCACTCTTTGCGCTCTTTATCCCACAAAAACGCCGCCGTTTCAAAGCCCGCGCCCTCTACGACCGAGACGCTTTTGCTGTTGTTTTCCCATGCGTTTTGCTCGGCGTTCCAGATGAGATTTATCGTCACATCTTTGCCGCTAGAGGCGTCATAGTCGTGCTTTGACATCTCGTCATAGCGCCACGCGCCGTCCTCAAACACGCTTCTTACCTGCTCGTATTTGCCCTTCACGTCGCCCGCAACAGTGCTTCTTTCGCGGTTTTGCCACGCGCCGTTTTCGTAGTCCCAGCTCTCATAGCCGCGCGTCTGTCCGTCCGCGCCGTAGAGTAGCTGCGTTTTTGACTTAGGCTGCCATCTTTTGCCGTCCCAGACGCTAAGCACGATGAGCTCGTTCTCGCCGTATGCGTTCTCGACGGTTTTGGTTAGCGCGGCTTTTTGCCATTTGCCCTTTACTAGCTCGTATCTGATCTCCTCGCTAGCGTTTTTTAGGTACTTTGTGATGATTTTGCTAGCATTTTCCGGCACGCCCCTGATAAACGAGCTAGACTCCTGCGTGAGGACGCCTTTTTTATAATCGGCTTTGTATTCGGTTACTTTGATCCATTTTTTCGCGGTAAAATCATAGCTATAGGCTTCAAATTTCGTCATCTCGCCGGCTTTGTTGTAGTAGCTGATCTCTTTGTGTTTGCCCTTTAGGCCGTCTGCGAGCTCGGAGCTGCTAACTAGCTCTAGGCGGCGAGCCTTGGCGTCGTAGCTTTGCTTGGTTTCGTAGCTAGAAGTCGGCTCCTCAAAAGTTTTTTGCGCAGTGCTAGCTAGCATGTAGTCGTACTCTTTGGCAAATGCCGCCGCACACAAAAGCGCAAGCGATAAGGCTATTTTTTTCATTATCTCTCCTTTTGATGAATTTAAAAGATTATAGCATAAAAAGGACGCCGAATTTTGCCGAATTTACGGCGGCATCGGCACGGTTTGCGAGATGGTTTATTTATACCGAGCGGATAGAGTTTTGTAGTTATGGATAAAATTTGCAAAATTTGACGGCAAATTTAACTGCTCAAATTTGACCGAACAAAACGCAAATTTAAGCTAAATTTACCGCAAATGCTTGTCGACGAGGCCCGTCACGATAGCGCGGATACCCGCATGCACGCCGCCTAGCTCGCGCTCTATCTTTGCGATGAGTTCGTTTTTAGCCTGCACCGCGCCCTCCACGCCAAGAAGGTTGGTAAAGGAGTTTTTCGCGCCGTCGTTATGCGTCGGTTTGCCCGCCGTTTCGGCGCTTTGCGTCGCGTCGATGATGTCGTCTGCGATCTGAAACGCCAGCCCCAGATCAAGCCCGATGTCGTATATGCGCGCAGCCTCCGCCTCATCTAGTCCCGCCACGACGCAGCCTGCCTGCAAGCTTGCTGCGATGAGGCGCGCGGTCTTGTGGATGTGCAGAAATTTTAGCT
>NZ_CALIII010000365.1 GCF_938018145.1 uncultured Campylobacter sp. | reverse complement strand
ATTTAAGCAAATTTACGCTTTTGCGGCCGGCTAATTTAGCTAGCTGGGATGGTGGGTCGCGCATTAAATTTGACTTGCAGGCACGAAATTTGACGAAAATTTAAATTTGCCACGCTAGTTTGCCGTAAATTTGACGAAATAAGCATAAATCTCAAGCGAAATTTTAAAAAGTCATACAAAGGACACATTGAGGACACAAAAGGTCATTATAATTCTCCAAAAATAAAGGAGAAAAATATGAAAGATTCTGCAGTAACTCACGCAACTATGGCTATCGGAGCCGTGCTTTGGGGCTGTCTAACCGCAGCGGTGGTTTTGTTTTAACGGGTAACATAACGAAACGTAAAAACAAAAATCTACGGACGAGTATCCTAGCGATATCTCGTCCTTCCTCTAAATCAAATTTAGCCGCAGTCTCCGCATCAAAAAACTCAGCTAGTTTTCGTCTCGTCCGCTTGTTTTTGTATCAAATTTGAAATTTGACTCGCGAGCCGAACTGTTTAAATTTAACCTCAAATTTTTCCGTACCGACCGCTACCTGTCGCACTTTGATTGTTTATTTAGTTTCTTTTAGATAAAATCGCCCAAATTTAATCTTAAGGCAAATCATGAAACAAGCAAAAGTCTGGAAATTCGGCGACAATATCGACACCGACATCATCATAGCCGCGCGCTATCTCAACACCTCCGACGAAAAAATCTTGGCCACTCATATCATGGAGGACGCCGATCCCGAGTTTAGCAAAAAAATCTCCGTCGGCGACGTCATCGTAGCGGGCGAAAATTTCGGCTGCGGCAGCTCGCGCGAGCACGCTCCTTTGGCGCTTAAGGCCGCAGGCATCGGCGCGGTGATAGCTAAGAGCTTTGCTAGGATTTTTTATAGAAACAGCTTTAACACGGGACTTTTGATACTAGAAATCAAAGAAACAGACGAGATAAACGCCGGCGACGAGCTAAAAATCGACGTGGATAACGGCGCGGTCGTAAATTTAACGAGCGGCAAAGAGTATAAATTTAGCCCGATACCGCCGTTTATGCAAGAGCTTTTAAAAAGCGGCGGCCTCATAGAATACGCGAAAACAAGGATATAAAATGGCTAAAATTTATAATATCGCAGTGATAAAGGGCGACGGCATAGGCCCTGAGATAGTGGACGAGGCGATAAAGGCGCTGGACGCGGCTAGCGCGGAGTTTGGTTTTGAGCTTAGCTATAACTATTACCTGATGGGCGGCGCTGCGATCGACGTGTTTGGCGAGCCTTTGCCTAGCGAGACGCTAAACGGCGCTCTAAACTCGGACGCGGTGCTTTTTGGCGCCATAGGCGGGCCTAAATGGGACGGCTTGCCGCGTCATCTGCGCCCTGAAAGCGGGCTTTTGAAGCTGCGAAAAGAGCTTGGCGCGTATGCAAATTTGCGCCCTGCGATGATATTTGACGAGCTGGTGGACGCTAGTACGCTAAAGCCGTCAGTCCTTCAGGGCGTCGATTTTATCGTGGTTCGCGAGCTAACGGGCGGGATATACTTCGGTCAGCCGCGCGAGAAAAAAGAAAACAGCGCCTACAACACTATGACCTACACGAGCGAGGAGATCGAGCGCATCGCGAAGGTCGGTTTTGAAACCGCGATGAAGCGCAAAAAACGCGTCTGCATGGTCGATAAGGCAAACGTGCTAGAGACTAGTCAGCTCTGGCGCGAGGTCACGAGCGAGGTCGCAAAGAGCTATCCGGAGGTAAATTTGGAGTTTATGTACGTCGATAACGCGGCGATGCAGCTCGTGCGCGCGCCTAGTAAATTTGACGTGATTTTGACGGAAAATCTCTTCGGCGATATCCTAAGCGACGAGGCTAGCATGGTGTGCGGCTCGATCGGACTACTACCGAGTGCCAGCATCGGGGGCAAGGTGGGTATCTACGAGCCTATTCACGGCAGTGCGCCCGATATCGCGGGGCAGGGCATCGCAAACCCGGTCGCTACGATACTAAGCGCCGCGATGATGCTTAGGTATTCATTTGGCGAAAACGAGGCGGCAAAAGCTATCGAAAACGCCGTAAAAGCAGCGCTTGCGCAAGGATATAGGACGAAGGATATAGCGGAGTTTGGCGCTAAAGAGATTTGCTCTACGAGCGAGATGGGCGGCATCATCGCCTCGCTGATAAAAAAATGAAAAATACTATCACAGAAGCCCTGATCTACGAGGCTCAAGGACTAAAAGACGATGCGCTGATAGTTTATAAAAACATCTTAAAGCGCGAGCCGACAAACGCCGCTGCGATCGCCGCGATAAGGCGTCTAAGCGGCCTTAGTAGAAAAAAAACGGGCGTAAACGAGCAGATGAAAGATTTTTTCATCAAGATGAAAACGGACGAAGAAATAACCGAATTTAAAAGGTGGCTGATAAAACTATGAAACTAGAAGAAATAGCAAAAATGGCGATAGACGAGGTGGCGATGGAGCTAGAGCGAATGGACGCCGCGCAGGAAAACTTGGGCGCTAGCGAGGCTGAAAGCGCGACAAATTTGACTGGCGTTCCGACCTCAAGCGGCGATGTAAATTTAACCAACGCTGCGGGTCTTGCAAATTTAGTTAGCGAGATAAGCGTGAACGAGGCTAGCGAGTTTGAAGCCGTTTTAGAAAGCGCGGCAAACTCGCAAAACGTTGCTTCCGAATTTGACGGCGTAGAGGAGGTCGCCGCGACTGCTGCGCCGCAAAAAGCCTTTGAAGTGGAGGTTGCAAATTTTACGGGCGAGGAGATATTTCTAAAAAACCTAAAAGAGCGCATTTTGGTGCTTTTTGAAGGGCTAAACGCGACTAGCGAGGAAAATCTGAAAGACAGACTCTCGCTCACGCTTAAATTTTTAGAATTCGTGCTGGCAAATGTCGAAAATCGGCTCGAAAATCTGCAAAAATAAAAATCTAAGATGGCTGCGAGATTTTCTAGCACCCCACACCAAGCGCGCGTATATCGTGGGCGGCTGCGTTCGCGACGCGATGCTAGGTAAAAAAATCTCCGACTTCGACGTTGAAATTTACGGTATCGATCCGGCCAAATTTGACGCTCTGATGGCGCAAATCGGCGCTTGCGGCGTGGGCAAAAACTACTTCGTTTATAAATTTAAAAACTTCGACCTTTCTTTACCGCGAACCGAAAATAAAACGGGCGAGGGGCACAAGGCCTTTGAGGTGGCCTACTCCGATGACGAGCGTGCGGCGTCTTTGCGCCGAGACTTTACCGTAAATGCGATGATGATAAATATCTTCGATGGCTCGTTTTTGGACTTTTACGGCGGCGAGAGCGATCTAAAGCGAGGCATCTTGCGCCATATCGACGATGAAAAATTCGCCGAAGATAGCCTGCGGGTGCTACGGGCAGTGCAGTTTAGCGCACGGCTAAATTTCCGTATCGCACGGGAGAGTTTGGGGCTGATGAAGCGCCTAAGTATCAGTGATCTTAGCCGCGAGCGCGTAAACGGCGAGCTGATGAAACTTTTTAGCGCCAAATTTCAAGAGATCGGCTTTTGGTATCTTTATAAACTAGGTCTTCTTGGTAAAATTTTCGGGCTAAAATTGAGCCGAGCCGAGGCGGAAAAATTTGCCGCAAAACTAAAAAGCGCGGTCAAATTTTTACCCAAACAAAACGGCAAAAAAGACGAGCGCGAGTTTTTATATCTTTTAAATGGCTATTTCGGCGTTAAAAATTTTTACGACTTAGGACTTCCTAAAAGCTTTGAAGCCTGCGTCAAAGAGCCGTTTTTTTCGCGGCGCCCAAGCGACGGCGAACTACTTAAAATCGCGCTAGATAAACCGCTAAAAAGCTGGCTCGGGCTAAACTCGCCTAGCTTAATAAAAAGAGCTAAAAATTTAGGCGTTTATGAAGCCAAATTTGAACCCGCTATCGACACGGCGGAGATTTTAAAACTGGGTTTTAAAGGCGCTGCAATAGGCGCTGAGATAAGGCGCAGGCAGGATATAGCGATAGAAAAATTTTTAAACGAAAAGTCAAGCTCGGCTAAAAATTAACCTAGTTAAAAGCGCAAATTGGCTAAAATCAAGCCCTATTTTAAAGAGGCAAAAGTGGAAAAAACTTCAAATATAAATTTTCAAAATACAAATATTCTTTTTAGTATAAGTTTTGCAAAAAGCCTAAATTTGAGCGACTCGGCAAGTACTTTTGTGGCTTTTAAAACGCAAGCTAAGGCGGCTTTTTAAATGTTCAACATCGTCCTCGTTCATCCTCAAATCCCCCAAAATACGGGCTCGATCGGCCGCATGTGCGTAAATGCAAACCTTAAGTTGCATATAATCAAACCGACCGTTTTTGACATCAGCGAAAAGGCCGTTAGGCGTGCGGGGCTTGATTACTGGGCGCGGCTAAATCCGGTAATTTGGGAGAGTTTGGACGAGTTTTTGCACGCAAACGCCCAGTTCGAGGATAGATTTTTTTACGCGACGACGAAGGCGCATAAATTTTATTTTGAAGCGGAGTTTAAAAAGGGCGACTTTTTGTTTTTCGGCGGCGAAAGTACGGGGCTGCCTATGGAGCTGATGGAGCGAAATTTCGCAAACGCGATCAAAATCCCGATGGGCGAGCACGGCAGAAGCTTAAATTTAGCCACGAGCGTGGGTATCATCGCGTATGAGGCTATCAGGCAAAATTTCGCCCAGTCAGGCCTTGGAAGCGCGCTATGAAATTTGCGGCAAATAGGCTCTTTGCGCTCTTTTTTGTGGCCCTGTTTTTCGCCGTTTTTGCGGCGGGCGCTGAGCTAAAGATCGCTACTTTTAACGCGCAAAATTTATTTGACGCCAAAAACGACGGCAGCGAGTATAAGGATTTCGTCGTCGGCAAATCAGAGTGGAACGAGAAAAAAGCAAGCACCAAATTTAAAGCCGTAAGCGCAAAGATAAAAGAGCTAAACGCCGATATCATCGCGCTTCAAGAGATCGAAAACGAGCAAATTTTAAAAGAGCTGATGAGGGATGCCGGCTATAAATATTTTGCCTTTTCAAAAGGTAAAAACGGTCCCGTAGGCCTAGCCGTGCTATCTCGCATAAAGCCTGAAAAAACGCAAATTTTCAGTGTGCCAAACGTAAAAACAAGAGACATTTTAAAGCTTGATTTTGAAGTTGACGGGCAAAAATTTAGCCTTTTAAATTTGCATTTTCCCGCTAGAAAAAATCCTCTAAAGCAGAGAAAAACTGCATTTATCACGCTAAAATCAGCCTTAGCTGATACCCAAAAGGTCGTGGTTTTGGGCGATTTTAACGCGCCTTACGGAGATAAAGAGCTGCTGGGCGATTTTGAAACTAGTAAAAATTTAGCCAATCTTTGGGCGTTTTTGCCAAAGCACGAGCGCTACTCGCACACGAGCCTAAACGCACTCGATCACGTCCTGCTCTCAAAGGACGCGCTTAGTCAAAACTATGTTTTAAATAGCTTTAAGGTTGAGCGAGACGGGGCGCAAATTTCGGATCACTTCGCTCTGGTTTTTAGGCTAAATTTTGATAAAAACGCTAAAAATACACTGCAAAATATCGCCGAAGCGCGGGTCGGTGAGCTATCAAAGAAGTCAAATTTGCCCGTCTTATTAAAACGCACTACGGTCGTGCAAAAGGACAAAAAAGGCTTCACGCTAGCGCAGGATAAGCGCGGTATCTACGTCTACGAGCCAAAAAACGACGCAAAACTCGGCCAGGTAATGGACGTAGCGGTAAAC